>JAGRNC010000134.1 GCA_020440935.1 Leptospiraceae bacterium
TTGCTACGAGTGGGCTTCCATGAATCCGCAGGCTCACAGAATCGGCGTTCTATGGTCTCGCCGGATACCGAAACTCTGCTTCGCATGGCTCGGGAAGGGCTCCAGGGAAATGATACCCAGGGCGCTCTGATAAAACTGGATCAACTTCTTTCCATCAACCCCGATCACACCAATGCTTTGCGACTGAAGGGAAGAATTCTAATGATGGAAAATCGTCATGAGGATGCATTGCAGCCGCTGGGGCAGCTGGCAGAACTGGAACCCGAGAATGCCGATGCATGGTTCTCCATCGCAGTGTGCCACAAGCATCTGCGCAACCATCAGGAAGCGATTCGCGCAGGCGAACGAGTGGCCTCCAGCCAGCCAGGGCGAGTGGCCAATCTAATCAATCTGGCCGACAGCTACCGAGTGGTGGGAAATTCGGATCAGGCGCGGTATTACACCGATCGAGCGCTAAAGATCGAGCCCGAAAATCCATCGGCGAAACGACTGGATGAAATGCTGCGAAAGTAATAGTAGGAACGGTTAGGCTTCGCTCAAGCTTCGCAGATTACTGGCCTGCTCGGTAATATCTTTGATGCCGGTAAGCAAGCCGCGCGCGGCCTCATTGATTTCGGTAATTTCTCGATCGAGACTCTCCATAGTCTTGGCCAGTTCCTTCTGGCCATCGATTTGCTCTCGGGAGCCATTTAATACCTCAGCCGCTTTGCCCTTTTGCGATTCCAGTTCCTTGATAAATCCTTCTAGCAATGTAGCCTGCTTTCTAAGCAGCTGTGTCGTATTCTCCACCTGCTGGTTGGTCTTTCTCGTTCTCTCGCGCTGGCCCGAGGTCTGACGTACCGCTTCTGCCGATTGCTTTCGCGCGGCATCAATCGTAGTCATGGATTCTCCAACGATGGTTGCAATCTGGCGCACATTCTGTCCGGTATAGTCGGCAAGCTTACTGACTTCATCCGCCACCACCGCAAATCCGCGACCTGAATCCCCTGCCCGAGCGGCTTCGATGGCTGCATTCAAAGAAAGCAGGTTAGTCTTTTCTGCGATCTCGGTCATGATCTCAGTAATTTTATTCACATTTGTGAATGCCTCTTCCAATCGGCCCAGAGTTTCCGTCGTTGCCTCCACTGTGCCCTGCACCGTCTCCATACTGGACAGTGCATCGCCAGCGCTTTCGATTAAGCTGGTATTCGAATTCGTTATAGAAGCAAGAACCTCTTTCAATTCGGCGCTCTGAGCGCCCATGGTCTCGATTCCACGAGACTGACTCTGTACTGTTTCCGAGGTCTGAGCCGAACTGGCGGTCAGCTCTTCCGTAACTGCATTGGCTTGTTCCAGGGCAGCCGCCTGCGATTCGATACGAGCCGTTGTTTCCTGGATGAATTTTTGAAACGTTCCTGTGGCATTGTCGAGATTTCGCGCATATTCGCTCAACTGCTGCTTCTGACTCTGCAAGGATTCCACCAGATCTCGGTTTTCACTGGCACCAGCTTCAGCGATGGCCGAGAGCCGATGTTGAATACGAATTCCCGCCGCGATAATCATTCCAACAACGATTACAAATACGGCTGCCGAAATGAAGCCCGGAAGACTTACAATATGGGAAGCTGGCAAGTCTGCGGGGCCAAACCCGACGCCTGCGCGGTAAAAAAGAAAATTCGAAATGGCAAACAGAGCCGAGCCATAAACCGAAAGCCAGAAAGTCAGACTTGCCGATCCCAGCAAGGCGGAGGAAACCAGAAAGATCAGGTAAACTGAAAATAAGTTTCGATCGATGGCCAGATTGAAAGCCGCCTGCAAACCGTCCAACGAACCCGCCATCATTACGACCCCTACAATGGTCATGTCCAGTACCGCCCCCACACGAACGTAAATCCCCGGAGTCCGATTTCCGCGCATCAGGTAGATACCCAGGATTGCGATGATTATGAGAATCCCTGTGGCAATAAGCTCGCCGCGAATCAGATAGGTCTCAAGATTCTCCATCGATAGAGCGCTGAGAACAGACAGTGTAAAGAGAATCCCGAGCCCCAGGCGGACATAATTGGCCAGGCGAAATCCAGTGGCGACTACGGTATGAGGATCCATCCGATCTATGTGGTGCATGATCGTTCCAATAAGGAGTTTGTTGCGCCCCGGTCAACACCGATGAGCACATCAGTTAAAAAAGATATGTGTATCCAAGTATCGAACAGTACAATACTAAGGTTACGAACATTGTACCTGAATGCGTTGCACGACCATTACCGGATGCGCGATAAGACATTGATGGTTGTACCCAAATCCATGGACCATGGTCCGATGCAGGAATAAGCAACCAGGCACCTCCGTCGGCGATGCATAAGGCCCGGTCAGCGACGTCCGAGGCAAGGCCATCCTCATCGCAGACCGTTCAAGCGCTCATTAACCTTGGACAAACTACAGAAATCCTCTTCTCCCTGCCCCTGGTTGATGCCGGCATCGTATACCGCTTTTAGCGCGAATGCCAGAGGCAGACTTGCATTATGTTCCATGGCAAGATGAATGGCATGATTCACATCTTTGTTCATATGCTTTAGTGCAAAGTGCACGTCAAAGTCTTCGCGGTATACGCAGCCCATCTTAAACTCGGATATTCCGCATTTAGCTGCAGATTCGCGGATCACCTGTTGAAATACATCGGAGGTCACGCCCAGCTTTCTGGAAAAGATCCAGCCTTCCATCAACGATTGCAGCATAGAAGCCTGAGTCATGTTGAGCACTATTTTAACGTTCTGACCACTTCCTACCGAGCCGCAGCGGATCACCTGCTTTCCGCATGTCTCAAAAAAGAAACTCTGCGCATCGATGAGCCGGTCCGGCCCGCCCACCATGAAAAGGATCTGCCCGCTTTCCGCTCCATTGCGACTACCGGTCATGGGAGCATCCAGAAATCCAATGCCCGCGTCCTGGCATAGCCCGGCCATTTCCATAGTTAGCCCAGGCGAAGTGGTTCCCGTATCGATAATGCAGATGGGTTCGCCGGCGGCCGCTCGATCCTTCAGCGATGAAAACATTCCGGAATCAAATAGCACCGAGCGCACCACTTCATCTGTGGTCAGACATACAATCACTGTATTTGCTTTTGAGACTGCCTCCATTGGGTCCGTACTTGCCTCCATCCCTTCGGCCTGGAGTTCCTTCACCGCCTCCAGCCGACGGGCATACAAATACACGGTCGCCCCTCCGCGGCTTAGATTCAATGCCATGCCCCGTCCCATGACTCCCGTTCCGATCATTGCAAAACTCTGTTCCATGGCCATAGGTTCTCTCTGTGCCGACCAATGGAAAGTACTTTGAAACCAGGGCTTTGGCAGCAGTTTGGGTCCGTGGAACCGATGCTCCGAGATGATCTTCTGGAAAAATTGAGACGCTTTCTGGAGATCCATTCGAAAGCGAAAATACTGACCATTGAACCCGGCACTCTGAGCATGTATGTGCTGCACAGCAAAACAAAGAATAAGTCCACCAAAGAGAAGATGATCAACTACAAGCTTCTCAGACTAAAGGAAATTCTGCTGGATAAAAAGGAACTCAGCGTGAAGGATCGCTATGTATGCGAATTCCTGCTGGAAGAATTGTGCAAGTACTACAAGGAACTGAGCTAATCGCATGCCACCGGTAATCGAAATCGAGAATCTCTCCATCGGGATCGGAGATGCGGCAATTACAGATTCCGTAAGCTTTGCCGTGCAACCGGGCCAGATCTATGGTATTGTGGGCGAATCGGGATGCGGAAAAACGATCACTGCACTTGCCTGTATGGGCATGCTTCCGGAGCCCGGCGGTCAGCTCCTTGCGGGCCAGATTCGCTTCAAAGGCGAAGATGTGTACTCCATGTCTGCCGAGCGGTTACGTCAGATTCGAGGCGCAGAAATTAGCATGATCTTTCAGGAACCTACCAGTTCGCTGAATCCTCTGCTAACCATTCAAAAGCAATTGGCGGAAGTATTCGAGTTTCACGATTTTGACGGGGATCCCAACCAGCGCATCGACCAGGTGCTTAGAAGAGTGGGTTTCTCCGATCCAGAACGCATTCTAGCATCGTATCCGCATCAGCTTTCGGGAGGGATGTTACAGCGGGTAGTGATTGCCCTGGCATTGTTGCTGGAGCCTGCATTAATCATCGCGGACGAGCCGACCACTGCCCTGGACGTTACCGTACAGGCGCAGATTATGGAACTTCTGGTGGAACTGCAGAAAGAAGAGGGTTGTTCGGTGCTTTTGATCACGCACAATATAGGACTCATCGCACAGTACGCCGATCGCGTTGGCGTTATGTATGCAGGTCATCTGATCGAAGAAAGGGATGTGGAACCGTTTCTGGCCAATCCATTGCATCCTTATAGCAAAGGACTGATGGCAGCCTTACCCGATGTGGACAGCCCTCGCCAGCTGAATCCGATTCCGGGACAGGTGCCTCCGGTGGGCAAGTACCCTACAGGATGCCGCTTTCGGACTCGCTGCGAAAAGGTATTCTCGCCTTGCGATCAGCCCGTCCCCGATTTCAGCCCCGAGGGCGATGCTCGGGTGCGCTGCTTTCTTTACGATCAGCAGCATCAATCCACTTCGGCCGCTTCCAAAGGAAGTATCCAATGAGCGTTCTTTCCATTGAAAACCTAAAGACTCACTTTCCCATAACGGGAGGAGTGTTTCGACGCACCATCGGTTGGGTGCGGGCTGTGGACGGAGTTACCTTAACCGTAGAAGAAGGCGAGGTTCTGGCCGTAGTAGGCGAGTCCGGATGCGGCAAAAGCACTCTCGGAAATAGCATCCTGGGTTTGACGCTTCCCACCGACGGCCGCATTCGCCTGGAAGGCAAAGAGATCGACATTAGAAAGCATTCCTCCTGGAAACCATTTCGCAGCGATTTTCAGATTATCTTTCAGGATCCGTACTCATCGCTAAACCCGCGCCATACAATCTTTGAAATCCTCAGCGAGCCCATGCGCATCCACGGACTCTGCAATTCGTCCAATGCACGACGAAAGGTGGCCGAGCTTCTGGACCTGGTCGGTCTACCCGAAGATGCCATGGATCGATTCCCCCATGCTTTTTCTGGCGGGCAGCGCCAGCGAATCGGCATTGCCCGCGCCGTAGGGTTGCGCCCAAAACTCATTGTATGCGATGAAGTAACCAGCGCGCTGGACGTTTCCGTGCAAGCTCAGATCATTCAACTATTGCTGCGATTGAAGAAGGAGCTTGGACTGTCTTTGCTTTTTATTACCCACGACCTATCGCTGGTTAGAAATATGAGCGATCGAGTTTGCGTAATGTACGGCGGAAGAGTAATGGAAATCGCGCCCACCGAGCAGCTGTTTCGCAATCCCGCGCATCCCTATACCGCAGCTTTGATGCAGGCCATTCCCACCCTGAATCGCAACAAACGCCCGCTCCTTCTGGGCGGCGAAGTCCCCTCGCCAGCCAATCTGCCATCGGGCTGTGCCTTTCATCCAAGATGCCCCAGGGCCCAGTCCGATTGTTCCCAGACAACGCCTGCCCTCGCTCTTCTGGACACCAATTCCAGGCCAGCCGCAGAAACTTCGGAAAATTCGGCCACGTCACAGAATGCCAGAAATACGCGCTACGCGGCTTGCTTTTATCCAGAAAAAACCGAACCATAAGGTATGGAATCCCCCGAACTACAGGTGAGCCTCCAGATGCCGATAATGAATAATGGAACGGGCAATTCGGTCGGCAATAGCGCCGATGCCTTGCCAAAGGCGGAAAACAAAGTGAAAGCGGCAAAGTTGAAATTAATCGCACTATCCCTGGCCTTTCTAATCCCGGCGGCTGTCATCGTGGCCAATGCGGGGGACGACGAAATCCAGGAACGACGGATCACCGTGTATGATGGTGGCGGAATTGCAAAGCTTGCTGAGCGCTATCTGGGAGTTCCCTATAAACCGGGCGGCCATTCTCCAGCGGGGTTCGACTGTTCCGGACTAACCAGCTTCGTATACGATGAAGCGGGCTATTCCATTCCCCGTTCCGCTTCGGCGCAGTACAGCGCCTTGCGACCGGTGCGCGTTCCCGAAGTGGGCGACCTGGTATTCTTTAGAACCATGGGAAATTCGGTTTCGCATGTGGGCATCTACATCGGAAACTATAAGTTCATCCATGCCCCCTCCAGCGGAAAGACCGTTAGCATTGCAGATATGCGCATTCAATACTGGAAGTCTAGCTACGCTGGCGCGCGCACTATCTTCCAGAAAATCGACGAATCGGTGTTCCAGTAAAACGCAAGGCCACAGGATCAGTAAAGAATCGGCAGCGAAAGGTCTAAAAGCGTATGACTGGTAGAATGGGAAGCAAGCTTGAGCCGTCTACGTTGATCAGCCCGATTTGTATTCCGGCATTTTCCCCGGCGTAGTTAAACATTCCAATCATTAGTCCGCTATTGTGAGCGGTAGCAACATTCCAGACACCCAGGGTCATTCCTTCCGTAGCGGCAGCAAAGTTGATGGCCCCGATCCACAGGGCATGGTCCGTGCTTCCCAACTCGCCATTCACGAAACCGAATTTTAGAAATCCACCGCCTCCGGTTCCATTGAAGAAACCCATCTGCATATCTGATGTGCCGGAAATGTTCAAGAAGCCTACCTGAAGCATGGCCTCCTCGGACAGATTGCCCAGGCCGACCTGGATTGTGGTCTTATGGCCCCTGTTCCATATTAGTCCCGCCTGAAGTAGATTCAGACCTGGACTGCTGCGCCCATTGAGATAGCTATCGCGGTTCGTTAATCCGGCGATCTGGATCGGACAGGAATGACCGCAACGGTTGAAAA
>JAGRNC010000135.1 GCA_020440935.1 Leptospiraceae bacterium
TCCATGAGCCAAGTAGAATCCGCCAGAAGCATTGGAAAATACACTGACAGATGTGCCGTAAAAAACACCCTGTCCAGGGGTGCAGGCTTATGGATCAGTCGGCGGAAAAGATACAGGAATATAAAGGTAAACGCGGTCCGGTATTGCCAGTTCCGGATCATTTTCAAGTGAATTGGCCCTGGGATGCGAATAGTATCTGGACTGTCCGAAAACCCGTAGAAGTGCACTCGGTCTCTACATTTGAAAACGCTCCGGTCACAGTCAGTTTTCGGCCCCAGAAAGGGCGCCGGCCACTCTTCTATTTAAATGGCAAAGGACGGTCGCTGCGTCCGCGAAACCTTATCCATGGTACGAACAATATTCAATTGGGCGCCATAAAGATTATCGAGCATCCCATTGCCATGATGCTTGCCTTGCGCCTGGACGTTGACGTGGCCATAGATCAGCCAAGCTTTCCCAGTCTGGATCATTGCACCGGCGAATATCTGGATGCTTTGCATGGCCACGTGCGCCGCACTCGTCGGGCGGTACGTAATTTTACTGTGGATAAGCCAATACTCCTGAAATACGAACAGGGATACTGCATCGTCGAACCCCATGAATCGGGACTTTTCATGGATCATGAGTTCGAGTATCCCGGCGCCATCGGTTACCAGCGTATCAGCGTTGAAATCACTCCCCAGTTCTTTCTCTTTTTGGGCCGCGCGCGCACTCCCTCCTTTCGCAGCGTGGAGGAAACCGATCAGATTATCGCTGCCGCCCGCGCCGGGCAGCTACCCTATCCCATGCACGAAGAGAATGTTCTATTCGCCGACGTAAATGGACTACGAAACCCCAGAGAAATATTCGATTACAATGGCCACAATTACGAATTCATACTGCACGAACTAATTGATGTGATGGCATTCCTCAAGCTTGTGGAATCAGAGCTTGGTGGGCGGTTTCGAGGTAAGCTAACAACCAGGAAATTCGGGCACGGCGATCAAATTCTTGCTGCGCGGACAATGGTCAGCCCCGAGTTCCTGGAGGATCCTGGTTATCGCTGGCTGGATTAAAAAGCATGTCGCGGGGCAGGCCGTTGGATTTGCCGGCGCTGGCATTGTTAAAGAATTCCGATTATTCCTGTAAATCAGGACGCTTTTGCTTGGGGCGCCTGGCAGGCGGCGGATGCGGCGCGCCGCAAAGAACGATGCCGTCCAATCAAGGAAGATCGCCCTTAACCCAGGCCGTGGTATAATCCACCCCTTTAAAAAAAGAGCCCGGCTGATACTTTGAGCCAGGTTCGTCGGGATAATATCGATTGTTCCGATAGGCGATTAAGTGCATGTCATCCATGGTGGCCAGTTCCCAGGCAATGCTGCCGGCTGGGAGGTATCCTTTTTCCCGAGCATCTTCGCCGGGCATATCGAAGAGTCGAACTCTAGATTCGAAGGTAATCTCGCGGCGAAGAGTTGGTATGGATATTCTGGATTCTCCTCCGTCGTTAAACGTCCCGTTGCTGTTAGAAATGGCAAGTACCGGAATGAATTCCTGGCGACCGGGGTCGTAATCGACGATAGCCAGGTCGGTGCCAGTGGGATTCCAGAAGAAGATCCGGTAGGTTTTGCGCAGAATACCAGGTCCGTCCACAGCAAGTACCTCTGCATCCACAGAAAATCGAAACTCTGCTTTTGAACTCCATACGGTGGTGGAGCGTGTCACCGGACTGGTGGCATAGAGGGACATCAGGAATTCATCTTTGCCCAACCGAAGCTTCTGGATCTCCACCATGCAGAAATCTGAGTCGGGCTGTTGTTGGTACCACTTCATTGGGTCCACGAGATCCAGAGGAACATATCGCTCGGGAGCATTGAAGCGAATAGCCAGAAAGGTTCGTTTCTTCCACGCCAACAGAGCATCGGGCATGGGAAGTTGCTGTACCTCCTCTGTACTGAAGGTCATGGCCACTCCATTGGATTCCATGACCTCTGGCAGGCAGCACAGGGAGCGGTAACTTACATGATCTGGCAACGACTCCGCTCCCAGTGAAAGGCTAAATCCCAGAAATAAGGCCGCGCTCAATCTAAGGCTCATAGTTGAATCCCCCTGTTACCGATTCTCTGTCAACTTCTTAGACCGCCACAAACAGTAAGCTGTTCGCATTAATGGAAAACGAATTGCTCCAGGTCGATCCGCAATTTTCTTAAACTATGACCATAACCCAGCTTCGCTATGTGCTCGCACTTTCCAGAACGGGAAGCTTTGGAAAAGCCGCCGAACAATGTTTGGTGGCGCAACCCACCTTGAGCATCCAGATTCAGAAACTGGAACAAGAGCTGGGTATTGAGATCTTCGACCGACGCAGAAATCCGGTTGCAGTCACCGAGCCCGGGAAGAAGGTACTGGCCCATGCGCGGAGAATCCTCGATGAAGCAGATGCCCTTCTGGAAGAATTCCAGGACGATGCTGTGATTCGCGGTCGCATTCGCCTCGGTGTGATTCCCACCGTGTCCTCTTATTTATTACCCAGGATATTCAAGAAGCTTCGAGGCAAGTATCCGGAAGCGGAATTCTTTATTCATGAGCTTCCTACCAGCCAGATCTTACAAAAGATTCAAAACGAAGAACTGGACATTGGGATTTTAGCCACACCATTGGGCGAAAAATTCATTGAAGAGATTCCACTGTACTACGAGCCATTTGTGGTGTACTATCCTCCCGAAGCAAAGGTTCCCGCGCGCAGGGTAAGTTTGGACGACTTGAAAGGACAGGAAATGTTACTTCTGGGCGAAGAACATTGCTTTCGGCACCAATCGTTGAAACTGTGCGGGCAGGGCAGCGGAGGGCAGATTGAATGCGGAAGTCTGGACACCATTAAGAAAATGGTGGATCAGGGTATGGGCACAACGCTTCTACCGCTACTGTCGGCCAATCTAAAGTCGGAGCGGGTGGTGCGGTTCAAGGATCCGGAACCGGTGCGCGAAGTAGGCCTGGTGCACGGTCGCTCATTCTATAAGACCCGACTCCTGCATGCGATTCGAGATACTGTGCTGGCTAACGTTCCCCGCGAACTGCACCAGAAACTGAACCGCAAAGTGATAGGCGCCGAAGACGTCCTCGAATAGCGCATTCCATTTAACGGGCGCCGCCAATGGGCCGATGCAGGCCAGGCAAAGGCCGTCTGGGTGCCAGTGAGCTCATAGATCCCATAACTGCGGATATAGCGAATAGCTATTATCCGATAGACACAATATATTTTCTAAATACGCTGTCTGCCCCTATACTGAGTAACAACAGGAGGTAGCCAGATGGCAAAAATTAACCAAGCAATACCACACTTCAAGAATGAGGCATTCCACGAAGGGGATTTCAGAACCATTACATCGGAGAATGTAAAAGGAAAATGGTCTGTATTCTTCTTCTACCCGGCGGACTTTACGTTCGTATGTCCTACCGAACTCGGCGACGTGGCCGACCACTATCAAGAGCTGCAGGACGCCGATGTAGAGGTGTACTCTGTTTCTACAGACACGCACTTTGTGCACAAAGCCTGGCATGAAGCTTCGGATACGATCAAGAAGGTTCAGTTTCCGATGCTCGGAGACCCCAAAGGCGAACTCACCCGCGCATTCGGCGTAATGGATGAAGAGTCGGGGTTGGCATTCCGAGGTAGCTTTGTGGTGGATCCCGATGGAATCATCCGCGCCTACGAAGTGCACAGCGATGGAATCGGACGTTCCGCCGATGAGCTGGTTCGAAAAGTGAAAGCAGCCCAGTACGTAGCGGCCAACGACGGCGAGGTGTGCCCTGCAAACTGGCAGCCTGGCAAAGAAACACTGAAGCCTGGCCTGGATCTTGTAGGAAAGATCTAAGAAAGATCCATCGATGTAAACCGTCGCATAAAGTTTGATTTCCGCCCATTGCGGAAACATTGTGCGACATAGAACACCGCAGGTGCGGCCCGCAAGGGCTGCACCATAAGACGGCCTGGAAGGAGAAGAATATGTTAGATCAGCAATTATTAAATCAACTAAAAGACTATTTCAAGAAATTGGATCGGGATGTTACGTTACTCCTGCCAGAGGGTAACCATGAAAAATCCGCAGAACTGAAGGACATGCTGGAATCGGTAGCTTCTACGTCGGATCGGATCAACGTAGACCATATCGCTGGTTCTGAGGACGAGGCAACGGATAATCCCGATGGAATCACATTCGAAGTACTGGCTGCAGACAAAAAGACAGGCATCAGATTTCGCGGTATTCCAGGAGGACATGAATTCAGTTCGTTGATCCTCGCCATATTGCAGGCCGGCGGCGTTCCGGTGCGCCTGGATCCCGATGTTGTTACGATGGTCGGTTCCATTTCCGAGGACTTGCATTTTGAAACAGTGGTATCGCTGGATTGCCACAACTGTCCCGACGTTGTTCAGACTTTAAATGCGCTGAGCATCGTAAATGATTCCATCCACCATGATATGATCGATGGTGCGCTGTATCCCGAAGTAGTGCAGAAGTATGGCGTGCAGGGCGTGCCCGCCGTTTTCCTGAATGGAGAACCGTTTAGCTCGGGTAAAGTGGATGCCGCAACAATCATTGGCCGATTGATGGAGCGTGCGGGCGAACAAGCGGCAAAGCAAAAGGATAACAGAGACTCCCCGGACTCGGCTTCCGCCGAAACAATGCCGCTATACGATGTGGCGGTGCTCGGCGGGGGACCGGGCGGTGTGGCGGCCGCAATTTATAGCGCGCGAAAAGGGCTCAAAGTTGTGGTAGTCGCCGATCGGTTGGGCGGTCAGGTAAAGGATACAATGGACATCGAAAACCTGATTGCAATACCCGCCACCACCGGACCGCACCTGGCAGGAACTCTGTCCGAACAGCTGAAGCGCAATGGAGTTGTGGTTCGCGAGCATATTCGCGTGGAATCCATTGAAAAGGACGATAACAGCTCGGAGGTCATCACCCGATTGAACACGGGCGGAATTGTACGATCAAAGACCGTTATTGTCGCCACCGGCGCTAAATGGAGGGAGATGAACGTACCCGGGGAAATGGAAAACCTGGGCCGGGGCGTGGCCTTCTGTCCTCACTGCGATGGACCATTCTTCAAAGGCAAAGATGTAGCGGTGATAGGCGGCGGCAATTCTGGAGTTGAGGCAGCCCTGGACCTGGCCGGTATCACAAAGTCGGTAACCGTACTCGAGTTCGCAGCCGATCTGAAAGCGGATCAGGTGCTGCAGGAGCGAATGCAGCAACGCTCCAACATTCGTGTAATCAAATCGGCCTTAACCACAGAAGTGCTTTCGAATGCGAATGGCGTCACCGGATTAAGGTACACAGATCGCCTGACCAACGATTCCAGAGAATTAGAATTGGACGGAATCTTTGTGCAGATTGGTCTTCTGCCCAATAGCGGATTTGCCGAAGGCCTGCTCGAGCGAAACAAGATGGGCGAAATCCATGTGGATGAACGTTGTCAGACAAATGTGGGCGGAATCTTTGCCTGCGGTGACGTCACCAATGTTCCGTACAAACAAATTGTCGTTGCCCTGGGACATGGAGCCACAGCTTCCTTGAGCGCCTTTGACTATCTGATTCGAAATGCATCGTCCTGGGAGGCGACGGCAGATTCCGATGCGGAAGAAGTCAGGGAACCAGCCCTGGCATGAGTCACCAGCATCTGATAATCAGTGATGGCATGAGTCAGGATCCTCTGCTTGGGCTGGATGACAAAGCGTCTTCTCTGGACCGAATTATGGAATGGGCCTCCGGGCCCATTCCCAGTTAATTCCCAGGTTTGGCTCAGTTTTTTCCCGATTGCAATACCCCCTGGGGGTATAAAGTGCTTTACCTCTGGTAAGTATTTTGCTTTCTGGCTGCATGGAACGAAACTGGACCGGGCGCATTGCTGCCATCTTTGTTAATAACGGACGACTTTCGCTGTTAATTCTATTCACCCTCTTTATCTGGGGCGGCATCGCATACTTTTCAACTCCCCGGCAGTACAATCCCAAAATCGTTGCCCCGGCCTTTCAGATCGTGGTCGATTTTCCTGGCGCCGATCGGAGCGAAGTTCTGGAGCAGGTCACCAAGCCTCTGGAAAATACGGTCCTGGATATTCAGGGAGTGGAAGATGTATATTCGGCTTCCATGCCGGGTGGACGATCTATCGTAAACGTCAACTTCTACGTTGGAGAGAATGCTGACGCCGCAAAGATCACACTCAACGATCGGATCCAGAGCAATATGAAGCTGGCGCCCATTGGCATCAAAGGGCCTTATATTCGTTCCATCGACCCGGACGATGTTCCGGTTATTCAAATTGCGCTAAAGTCCGAGGAAATGGATCCGGTGGCGCTACGAAAGTTCGCGCATCGTCTGGCCGAGCGTCTTACCATTGTTCCCGGAGCCCGGAACATTGAGGTTGTGGGCGGACAAAAGCGCGAGCTTTCCATACGCTTTAATCCTTTAAAACTAAAAGAAAAGGGCATTGGCATTGATCAGATTCGAATGGCTCTGGAGCGCTCCAACGTGTATTTGCCCTCCGGCGACATTAAGATGGCAGATAAATACGTACCTCTGGAAGTTACCAGCGTTGTAAGCAAGCCGGAAGATCTGGAAAACATTGTCGTTGTTACGGGCGATTTTGGACAAACACGACTGCGCGAAGTAGCTCAGGTTGTGGAGACCGTTCAAGAAGTGGATTCGCACGTGCGGGTTCTGCGAAGAATTCAGGATGGAAAGATTCGGACGGAGGAGGATGGCGTAATCATCAGCATCGCCAAATTGGAAGATGCAAACATTACCGATGTGACC
>JAGRNC010000136.1 GCA_020440935.1 Leptospiraceae bacterium
ACAATCCGGTTTCCACCAGATGTTCGCTCAAGCTGGTAATCCATTGCGAAGGACCGATCCAGGATTCCAACTGCGAAGCAAGTTCGCGTTTCTTTTTGAAAGCGCCGGTGACATGGATACGCCTTCTGGATTGCTCCATAGAAAGTTGCATCAAAGAACGAATAGTCTGCTCGCCCAGCTGGTCCAGAAGCGATGGCATTAGGTCCAGGGCTGCCTCCAGATTCTTCTGTAGATTCATGGAGCCGCCAAAGATCACACCGGCCGGCGTATTAATCTCATGGGCGATTCCTGCAATCATCACTCCAAGCATTGCCATCTTTTCGGATTGCACCAGATGGGACTGCGCTTCCTCTAGCTTTCGCGTTCTTTCTTTGACCTTTTCTTCCAGATGCTCAAGTATTCCTTCCAGACGCGCGTATAAAATAGAATTGCTGAGCGCCATGGTAACCAGAGAGCGAACTTCGTTTAATGCATTCACCCGGGATGGCGTCCACTCGATGGTGCCCGCCGGTCCCACAAACAGAATTCCAAGCAGCGACTGATTCAAAACCAGAGGAACGATTAGATCGGAGCGAGATTAATAAAAAAAATCCAACCTTTGTTCTGCCACATCTCTGGGTAGATTTTCATCCGAATCTTTGCTTCGAAGGATGGCATCGTGGTCGGCCATATACATTAGAAATGGATCGAATACACGCCAGCCGTGGCGCACTCCTGGCAAAGGCTGTTGCAGGGAGAACGTACCTTCGGTTTCATCCCATAGATAAATGCCTACATGGGTGGTTTCCAGGTAATCGACCAGGAACTCCACGAGCTCATGACAAACCTCTTCGGTAGGCTTGAGTTGGATCAGACCGTATTTAAATTGATCCAGTCGGCGGCGGCCTACCGCCACCATTCGATCGGAGCCCCGGCGACCGGCCTCCTCGTCGAGGGTGCGCAATATTCCGTCCAGTCCGCGGGAGATCGTTCCAAGTATTTCGTCGATTAGTCCCAAACTAGCAAATTTGAAGTGACCGCAGCTTCGGATACAAGAACATTTCCAGGCATCGGTATTCATGAGCGAGAAAGCAAAACAGGCCATTGTCAGTCGAATTTTTGGGGCATACTATTCTATCCTTCCGGAACCGGAACGCTCGGAGGAATTGCGCGCTGTGCTACGGGGCCGATTACGCCTGGAGCAGCAGGATGATCCAAAAGAAAGAAACCCTCTGGCAGTGGGCGATCGGGTGCTGTACCGGATGGAAAGCGGAACCCATGAAGCCATCATCGAGGAGCGCCTACCTCGGGACAGTTTTTTGGCGCGTTCCTCGCCGTACGAGACGCATGTGCTGGCAGCGAACGTGGACCGGGCCGTGGCCGTATGCAGCTTTAAAGATCCCGCATTCCGGCCCGGCTTTATCGATCGATTTCTGAGCGCCTGCGAAACCGGGCATGTTTCCCCACATCTTGCATTTACCAAAACCGATTTATTGGCGCCGGAAACCCATGCATTTGCTTCCTCGCTGGAATGCCTGGAGTTGCTGCGGGACCTTGTGGATCCATCGGCCGAACTGGACCCGCCCCTGGAAGATCGGAACCTTTCGGCTGAGGACTATTCGGTACTTGTTGCGCTAAACTACCGCCGATTGGGATACAAGTGCTACTTTTTGAATCTTCTCACCGATGAAACCGATGAAGAGTTGGATCGACTGCGGGCCGCGGTACAGGAAGGAACTACGCTGCTTACGGGGCATTCCGGCACCGGAAAATCCACCCTGTTTAATCGACTTTTCGGAAATACCGCACAACGCACTTCGGATGTGAGCGAAAGCACGGGCAAAGGTCGTCATACTACAACAAATCCAATTCTCATGGTACTTCCCGACCGACCGGGCATGGTCATCGATACTCCGGGCATCAAAGAATGGGGACTGGCGCACCTGGATCGTAAGACGCTGTTGGAATCTTATGCCGAGCTTCAGGAAGCGGCTGAGAACTGCAAATTTCGAAATTGCAAGCATTCAGAAGGAACCCGTGATTGTGCTGTGCAGGCCATACTGCAGGGCCATGCCCCCGAGATTCTATTTCCGGAAAGACAGAAAAGCCTCGATCTAATGCTTGAGTCATTGAAAGCCCCGGACCGTGTGAGAAAAGGGGACTATATCAAACCTACGGGAAGACTTAGAAACAAAGGCTGATTCATGCGTTTCAATTCTAAAGATCCGCTCTCCGATACTGGAATGGTGGGAAAAGTCGGCGCCGCAATTCTATTGATACTGGTATTGCCGATAGGCGCCATTCAGGCAGACTGCCCCGCTTACTTTAGCGGTAGAGGCGACCTGGGCCTTTCCGGGCAGTGGAAGGTGATGCCAGCGGCCATTAGCGGCGGAGAGCGCCCCGCACTAAACGATGCTCACTGGAAAACCATATCCCTGCCATTCGTCTGGTCCGATGTTCCTGCCTTGCAAAATTACCGCGGGGACCTCTGGCTTCGATGTCGCATCGTACTGAGCGGAGGTTCGCCACCCGAACATGCAGCTCTCTTTCTTGGCAGGGTGCGGGACTCCGACCAGGTATATTTTAACGGAATTCCCATTGGTCGAACAGGCACGCTGGAACCGTTTGAGCCCGACCTGGAATCAACCCGCATTTACGCCATTCCGTATGGCCTGTGGCAAGAAGACAACATACTGGCCATTCATCTCAGGGGAACAACGTCGGGTTCGGGTATTCTGGGAAATCCAAGGATCGCCGACCATGGGACTTTGCTTACCGAAAACATGCTGTCCACCAGGGTAGCCGCCGGTTTTAGCTTTTTGTTTCTGTTTCTTTCTCTATATTTCTTCACTTTTGTGATCTTCACTTCGAGAAAGAAGGAAAATCTATTTCTGGGGCTGTTCACTCTTAGCCTGGGTTTTTATCACTTAATTCGATCCGGGTATCGCTACGTAATATTCGAACACTTCGTCTTTTCCTATCAGGTGGAACTAATCTGCCTCTTTCTGTTGCCGATTCTATTCTTGAACTTCTTCGTATCGTGGATCAATTACGAACGCCCCCTGCTTCTGCGCATCCTGGAAATCGCCTACGCACTGTTGACAGCGCTGGTTATTTCCATCCCGTTCTTTGCCCCCGAGCGCGCGCCTTTTCTATTCGATGTTGCCATTTACGTTAATCTACTCGGAGTTGCCATCGTTCTGGTTTTCGGTATTTCGCTGTTTGCTCGCACCTACGGTCCGTATCGCGATCGATTACGCTTTATTGGAATCGGATTCATCTGTCTGGTACCCCCGGTGCTAAATGACATGCTGACAACCATGGGAGTGATTCATACTCCCAGGATTCTAGTATTTGCATTCCCCATCTTTCTGGGATTTATCGCATTGCAGCTATCCGACGGCATCATTCAACTGAACTCGGCGATCAAAGAGCAAGAAAAGGAACTGCGCCAGCTGGAACGAAAGAAAACAGGCACGATTCTGAACATTTCCCAGGAATTTCAGCATCTGTTTGAAGGCATAAAGAAGCTCCTGGATCAGGCGCCGGAAAAGAAAGATGGGCGCGCCAAAAATAAATCAAATCGGGACCTGGACTGCTACCTTACCAACCTGGAGAACTTAATCCTGGATAGCCGATTACTGAGCCAGTTAGAAAACAATGAGTACCCCGAACGCCATGTACGATTCAATTTAATGGATCAAATGAAGCTTGTTGTGGACCGGGCTTCCAGGGCCACTCAATCCCGCGCTGGAAGAGTAACTGTGCACTCCAGCTCTGATGAAATGATCTTTCGTGGCGATCCCGAGTTGTTCCATGCGATGATGTATCATCTGGTGGAGAATGGTTTACTCTATTCGGAGAGCGACGTAGAAGTGCGATTGGTCCGGGACGAAAGGGCCATTACCATTACGGTGCGCGATGAGGGCCCGGGCATTCCTTCCGATCAGCAGGATCGAATCTTTGAAAAATTTGTGCGAGGATCCGATGATCATTCGGTGGCCGGCAGCGGCATTGGGCTTACAATCGTGGATGAGATTGCTGGCAGAATGGGCGCCTCCCTGCGACTGGATAGCGGGCCAGGCTTCTATACGAGCATAGAACTGTACATTCCACAGCAGGAGGCCGCCTGATGCTACGCTGGTCGATGGTTGCTTTGCTGCTTTTGACGATTGCGCCTGGAATTCTACAGGCCCGCAATG
This sequence comes from Leptospiraceae bacterium, assembly GCA_020440935.1. Lineage (GTDB taxonomy): Bacteria > Spirochaetota > Leptospiria > Leptospirales > Leptonemataceae > UBA3465. The sequence continues at coordinate 4,182 of JAGRNC010000136.1, forward strand.
CCGTAGAACTGGACGGCGCCTGGCGCATCATACCTTCGGGAAAAATGGATGACCCGGACGACAGTCAGTGGCCATCGGTGCAACTTCCCGGAAATGTCGCCAAAGAATTACGCGCAAATAATGGCGTTCTCTGGCTTCGGCGCGATTTGAACGCCGAACCCGGGCGCTACAACTTAAGCTTCCTTTCGGGCACCGTTTACGATCGTCTGGATGTGTACATCAATGGTATTCGCATCGGTGGTGGTCCGGAAAGCCCGGGAAGACCGGTCATTGTTACCATTCCCGGAAGTATTATGAAGCCGGGAATCAACTATATCGCACTTCGCATAGAAAGCAAGCGACCACTTTCCGCCGGTATTCTCCAGGGTCCATTATTGGTAGATCAGACGTCCAATGCCAGGGAGCTATTCTGGAAAACCCAGATCAGCGGCTTTGTATTTGCGTTGCTATTTTTGAGTTCTTCTGTGTTTTTCATATTGCTGCACTTTCGCGTAGAAGCCGGGCGCATTTATCTACCGTCCGGGCTTGCCTACGGAGCTCTGGCGATCCATTTCCTTTGCGAGAATGAAATTGTGCACTGGGTAGTGCAACTGCACGGATTTCTAGAACTCACGTCTACGGTTACCGGGATTCTCGTGCCGGTGCTATTCTATCCATTTATTATTCGATTCTTTCAAATGGAGCCCCCTCGCGGCTATCGGATCCTCTGGTGGTCGGTAATTGGCATCGCATTTGTGGCTGCATTACTCTACGCGCTTAAGATGCTTGCTCTACTGGAAATTCTTGAGTTCTCCTGGAAGGTCTTGAACTGCGCACTGTTTTTCTACGCCGGTTATCTGTCATTTCGCAAGATTGCAGAGAATGTTTCGCTGGGATCGCTTCTCATTGGACTGGGATTCATTGTATTTTTTATCCATGGACTGGTCTCCTTAATCCAGAAGCAACTCTGGACTTCCGGAGCGGTGGACACCGATTTATTCTCGGTGATAGGACTTCTGCTCCCTGCTGCCATCGTCATCTATCAGCTGATTGCATTGCAGCGCGATGTGGATCTTGGCAGCCTTAAGATGGAATCGGTAAACGAACTACGCACCCGGATTTTCCATCATATCCATCTGGCCATTGCCCAACCGGTGCTGGAACTGAGCGAACAGCTTCGTTCCAAAATGGAGCCCGGCTTCTCTCGAAAAGAAGCGTCGGCCGTTCAATTCCATATTAAGGATCTGGAAACAAGTCTGGACGATGTGCTGGAACTGAGTCGCCTGGAGGTGATGGAAGAGCCCGAGGCGCGGGTGCCGGTAAACGTGGGCGATTTCTTGAGCGCTGTATTGCCCACCAGCGGAGTGACGTGCACAGTCAAGGTGCATCCGGAGTTAATGCTGGAAAGCAGTCTGGAACTGGTTCACTCGGCGGTCATTCGACTGGTGGACTTTCCCGGATTCAAAACCTTTCGACACATCGATCTTATTGTTACATCCGATCTGGAACAGCGGTTGCACTTTCGATTTCTTCTACAGCACGATGACCGAAAGACTATGAAACGGATGCAGAGGATCTTGACCGGTAAGCTCCCGGACCTGGAAGGACTCTGGATCCAGTGGGGCATCATTCAGGAGATTATTCGAATTCTCGATGGTACTCTTGAGGTTCGTATTCTAAACCGCAAATTCCTTTGCATCGATGCCCGATTGGAGGCATTTCTATCCGCAGAACAGGCGATGGCCGGAGCGACCCGGGGATTGCATATTGTTTCTCTGGCCGAACCGGAACGGGAGGCTGAAGCGGTGGCCAAAGCTGTCAGCGAAGAGCGCCGACCCGATATCAAATTTCATGCCAACATGTCTACTGGCGAATTCATAGAATGGATCAAGTCCAGGTTTCGCCGTTCGGCCTGAAACCGATCCGCTCATCTGATTCTGAAAAAAAGATTTGCATGCCTGGTTTCAACAACGGTCTCATGAAATATGGCCGACCAGGTAGAGCTTTCCTACGAAGATATTTCCTTACAAATGCCCATAATGAGCGCTTCCGATGGAAGCAAGTTCTTTGATGTCCGGGAACTCAAGGAGAAGACGGGCCTGTCCGCCTACGATCCGGACCTCCACAATACGGCCATTGCAAAAAGCGCCATTACCTGGATTGATTCAAAATCGGGCAAACTTCTGTATCGAGGCATCGATGTGGAGGACCTGGTAAACCATTCCAGCTTTGTAGAGACCTCCTACTTATTGAGCCATGGCGAGCTGCCCAATCAGGCGCAACTGGAAGAATATTCCAGGTCGCTAAGCAAGCACTCCATGATTCATGAATCCATGCGGAATTTCTTTGATTCCTTTCCCGGAAATGCGCATCCCCTGGCCATTCTGGCCACCATGGTTACGGCGCTTTCGAGCTACTATCCGCAGAGCTTCGAAGAGAATATCTCCAAAGGCATTGATGTTCGAACTCGACTCCTGGCCAAAGTTCGAACGCTGGCCGCCTGGGCCTTCAAGAAATCCATTGGTCAGCCTACTGTATATCCCAGAGATGAGCTGCCATACTGTAAGAACTTTCTGA
>JAGRNC010000137.1 GCA_020440935.1 Leptospiraceae bacterium
GTACTGAACAGCATGGGCGGGATTTGGAAGAATCTGCACAGCCAGTAGCTTTCGGACTCCAAACACGTTGAACGTGTCATCCAGGGCATTCTCGAGGTTTTCTTCTATAAAAAGACGATTTGTGAGATAGCGCGCCACCGCACTGCCTACGAGGTCATCGGGCTCGGAGGACTCATGAACCCAGCCCATGAAGAACAACAAACCGTTCTTATACTCAATTTGCTTGTAAAAATAGCCCCGGGGATGGCCACGCAACGGAGCCATCCGAGCCTTGATCCAATCCAGATCCACGTCCACTGCTCCGTAGACTTCGGATCGGAATGTGCTCATCAAATCATCGGTATTTCGAAATTGTTCCTGCTCGATGAGAGTCTTCCGAATACGATCCAGTGTATCAAAAAGCAGACTGGTCATGGTGCGGAATGTATTCCCCAGATCGTTAAACTCTTCGATCAGACCGGTGCGAATGGAAACATTGTAATCCCCGTCTGCCGCGCGGCTGGCCGCTTCGGTGAGGTTTCGCAGAGTACGGGTAAGAACAAAGGAAATGAACAACGCGATGATAACGCCAGCAACAAGAACTACGAAAATTCCTATGCCAATCTCAACAATACTCGAAAGTAATTCAATCTGGATCCAGGAACCATCATATTGCACGCCCAGGTAGCCATATGTATTGCCCGAGGCATCTTTTAATCGAGCAAAGGCCCAGAGGTTGTCCGGCGAATTAAACGATGCCGAAATGTCTGGAATCCAGACAGTGTTTTTTTCATCTTCGGGAACACCTCCCCGTTTCCGAATCATCTCCTGGACCGTTGCGCCCAAGTCACCCTTGAAAGATTCAGGGGCTGAGGAAAACACTACTTCGCGACTGTCGGGATCCAGAATAACAACACCCGGAGCTCCTCCCCTGCCTTTCCCGGAGTCACCGAGATTGTCGTCGAAAAACTGTGCAAATGCGCCGGTGGTGACCTCGGGCGTGCGCAGATCAAAAAGCTGCTGCACACGATCAAGATCCCGTTTCAATTCGGCATTGTTGATCGATTCCAGTCCTTTCTTCGGCGAATGCTTTTCTCTCTCCTGCAGGAATTCACGAAGGGCAATGGCGAACGTTCGTATTTGCTCCCGCCCGCCGGATTCCAGAGTCTGTGTGTCTGCCGCCCATTTCAATCCGCCGATCAGCAAGCCGGCGATAAGAAAAATGGGGACCAGAAAAAGAAGATTTTGGGCACGAATAGTCAACGTTGTCTCCTGCTCGCTTCCAGGGCAACGATGCCCTCAGAGACTTCCGGTAATTCATACATCGTTCTGAAAAAATGTCCCTTTTGCATCACAAGACAAAGGGCTCCCTGGGGACCGGCGGTAAGACTTCGATCCTGTTCCTGATCAAATAACAAAGAATGGGCGCCAAATAGTCGACGCGAATCCGGTCCACTTTCGTCCACGAATCCGCCCTGAACGCAAATTACAAAACGCTTCATGATTTGCCCGGCGACTACCAACGGTTCGGACGGGGCATACTGTCTTTCCGTGCATACATTCGCCAGCGCAGCAAGTTCGCCTTCGCGAAGTCTCGAAAATGGAAAAATACTCTCCAGGGCTATGATTCGATCCGCAAGATTCACAGAAGAACCTCCAGCATTCTGCCTTCCATTCCAGGCTTTTCCTTGAATTTCTTTATTCTAGCCTGGGGCTTACCCTGCATTTCGCTGGTGCGATCGGGTTGCGCGCCCTGTTCCACGTATACTGCGCGAACGGACTTTATGGAAAAATCTCCCTCGCTGTCCACACTCTGCCTTTGCACCGACTGGTCGGATGCCAGATACACCGTTGTTGGCCCGTCCACCGCGATTTCTACACGACCCGCGTCCCGATAAATCAGGACCGCAAAATGTAAGTCATGGCCTACCATGGGCTTCATGGTTGCCAGCCATTGATCTGATCTTTGCGAAAGGAGCCGTCGACTAATGCGAAATAGATCGCTGTGGATGCGGGTTGTTCTGAGGTGGTCATCGGTGGGGCAACAAACCCAGACCGCCGTGTACTGACCGTCTTCGTAAACGCCAAAGTCGGTCTTTTCTTCTACGTCCACATAATCCATGGCGCTTCGGTGCTTCATAAAGCTCCGCACCAGATTCATTAATTCATTTCTCCTTCGCTTTTCTTCCAGACGAAAGTTTTCGCCAGTAAGCGATGTTACCGTTTCCTGTAGCGAGCGACTCAGCGCTGTAAGACTTCCTGAAAGTCGCGTTAATTCGGCAGGCCGTTCAACATGGATTTCATTACCAAAGTCTCCCGCCGCCACTCGCAGGGCTGACTGCTTTAGTTTCTGGATTGGACTTGTGAGGCGCTCGGTTATGAAATAGGCAATGAGCAGTCCGGCGATCAGGGCCACCAGACCAATGATTACAACCTGCAATAGAGCAAGGCGTGTCTTACTTTCGATAATATCAATGTTTACATCCGCGCCGGAGTAGGCCACCGCATCGCCTTCACGATTCAAGATTGGAACGTAGGCCGATTTTAGAAGTCCCCATTCTTCCCAGGGCTCGATATCGGAAAGGTAAATCTCCCGTTTCAGAATTACGTCCCGGATATCATCCTTCGGAGGGTCAGGGTCTGCGTATCCTACGTTGGAATGAATGTTGCTCTGCGTGGAATCAAGGGCATAGATGATTGTGGATTCTCGGTCTACTAGAATGGCCGAATAGAGAAAGTAGATTTCGGTTCCTTTGCGTACCCGGATCATGGGCTCCACTAGATTACGATAGATGCGCTGCGACTCGGGAGGGCCAAATCCGAAGCCCGGTAGTTCTGTGATTTGCCCCGTATCCGGATTGATTTCTAGAAAGGAGACCGTGGAAACCCCGAAGTACTTTCTGCGAATCGAATCATATGTAATGGAAAAAACGCCAAAAGGATAAGGATTCTCTGCCTTTCCCAGGTGTAACTTCACTGCGCGGGCAATGATACCGTCTACGGGTGAAATCCATAATAGCTGCTTGTTGTCCGTATCCGTTGCAATCAGGAACTTCCCGTCGGCTGATGCGCCCAGACCTGTAATCTTGGTGTCTTTTTCGAAGGACAAGACATCCGCAGGTTGGCCTGCTGAACCATCCTGATTCATTGGAATACGTAAAAGTAGTTCCGGGCCGGCGCAGTAGATTGAATTTTCCAGATACGCAATCCCGCGACATGGTTCGTCGATTATCTGCCAGGTCCCTATTTCTCCGCTGACCGGATTCATCCAGATTATGGACGGCTTTCCTTCCGGATTTTCTTTTATTTCTTCGCTTACCTCGTTTTCGGGACCGGCAGCAAAAATTAAGCCATTTGCGGATGTAATATCTTCAACATACCAGGGCTCTTCTTGAAGCTGTTGCACACTGGATTGTCGCGTATCGGGATTAAGTTGCTCCAGGCCCGCCGCGCCAAAAAATCGACCGTAAATCTGGCCATTGCTGGCCGTAATTCCACGCAGTTGAGTTACCTGGATTACTTTGTTGTGGTCTTCGCCGCTCACGAAAGATGCAACAACAGTACTCGCTGCCAGTAGCTTCTGGTCAAAGCTAAGCAGAATCTTTCGGTACAAATCGGAATAAACGACCCGGCCCAGAAAGATTGTAACCGCGACCAGACCTATGGTAATTACGGCAAAAAAGAAAGTCCGAAGTTTTAACTGCAGTCTCATAGGCGCGAAAGAGCCTCCAGGATTCCCAGGGCGGATCTGGGATCGCTCTGGATCATTTCTTCGATGGAGGCCGCCGGAATCTCCAGGTAACTTCCCGATACAGCTTTTACAGTGTTGCGTCTGAGTCCGCTTTCGCCGTCGGGATTGCCAAGACGTTCGAGCACCTCGTATCCGGTGCCGGCGCCATAGGCTTGGTCCGAGCCTTCTACTTCGAAGGTAGCATCGATAGGTAAATAGAGAAAGTCCGCCAGCGCCCCTTTCTCATATAGGGATTGACCGTTCGCTTCCCGTTGCCTGGAAGCGAGAGCCGGCGATCGAAGGTTCAGAACGGAAAGGTCTTTGAGTAAGATATCGGATTTCAGAACTACCAGGCGCTCCACAGGGTTGAGGGCATGCTCCGCTCCCTGACTGAGCGAAAGATACACCTCTCTAGAAATGGGCCCACTGAAAGGTTCGGAACGGTAGATTCGATCCAGCGACTGTTCGCCGCGGCTCTCGTACAATGCCTGGCTGGCCAGAGCTTTCTCCAGATCATTTTTGCTTCGAAGGGCTTTTTCCAGAATGGCAAAATCAGAATCCGCCGATGCCTGGTAATTCTTGTGGTAAAATGCGATCTTTTCTTCCAGCGGTCTGGAATCCACCAGTGGTAGAAGCATGCGAAACACCGATCTATGAACGCTTTGCTCCAGAGTTTCGATGGAATCTCCTTTGCCCCGCGGATTACCCGAACGCAGGGCTGCCGCAATTTGTTCGTAGTCTGGAATCCGCCCCGCCAAAGCCAGAATCTCCAGAACAAACTCCAGGGTAACCTGCTGCATATCCTGATAGAATTGACCGAGCAATCGAAGGGCTGGTGAAGCGCTGTCGCTATCCCGCAGAAGCAGGGCACGATCCAGATAAAGATACGAACTCTGGATCTCATTCTCCACAATAGAGGGAACCATGGATTCGAGCTGTGCGAAAGATAGATGAGCAAGAGTTCGCGCGGCCAACGATCGGGACCGATAGGGCAAATTCTCGTTTCCAAGAACGGCCACAATGGCGGGTACAGATTTCAGACCGAGGGATCGGGCAAAAATCTCAACGCGACGACGCTGCCTGGGATTAAAATCATCGGCCATTCGAAACAATGGAAACAGGCTTTCCGCATCCTGGATTCTTTCCAGAATGTCGATGCCACGGAATCGGTCTTCTTCGGTGGCATGTTCCATGGCGCGTAAAATGGTGGGTATTAATCGACTGGAGGCCGGCCCCACGAGCATGCGAATGCTCTCTAGAGCACGGCTGCGCATCACCGGCGATGGATCGTCTAGATACCCGACCAGAGAATGGGCATAACTTTCTTTTCTTGTAAATCCAAAGGCTGCAATGGCGCTGGCCTTCTCTTCTTCGCTACCGTCCAGCAGACTGCGAAGTTCATCCAGGGCCATGAAGTTGTCCTGAAGATCCCGACTATTCCAGAGCGCCACCACCGCGGCCTCGCGCTCCTGGGGCAAATCCGAGACTAGCAAAGGCATGGCCTTTCTAGAAGGAATCAATCCATGGCTTCCGAGTTCGCGCAGTACAGACACTGGAAAGGATTCCTGTTCCTTTTCGGCCCATTGAATGACTCGTTGCACCACAAAGCTGTCTTCCCCTTCCAGAAGCTCGGATAGAATTTCGGTTCTCGCCTCCTCGCTCCCTCCGGATTCGGCAAACGATAGAATCAGCGATTCTAGCGCCGCCGCGCGACGTCGCATACCCAGAAAGCGGATGGAAGAAAGGTGGGCCGGGGAATCGGTACGTAGCGACTCCATTTGAAAGCTTTCCATATCCTTTTCGGTAAGCTGTTCGCGCAGATCATTTCGTGACACCGAGAAGTTTAGCCAGTCCTTCCTCAGGTTTTCCATGATCGCTGTAGGATACCTGGTTCGCAGGATCATGGCCACGCCTACATGAATGAATGCGAATGCAAGTCCGCCCACGGCCAGATTATCCAGCGAAAACCAATCGCTCCAGCCCTTTGCATGGAAATAACCCGCCAGCAATAGAAGGAATCCTGCCACGGCTGTGGCCAGAGGATCCATGAGCCCTTCAGTAAACGTGCGAATCTCTTTTTTGACATCCGATGGAACAGCGTTAAAAAGGAAGTTCCAGTTGTTTGCATCAAAGGAGATGTAAAATCCATGATAGGCCAGAAAACCAAAGACCGCCGCTTCATAGCCGCCATAAAAATAGAACAGAGCGAAACCCAGAAGATAGACGATGGGCTGCACCAGCAGCGCATTCTTCACTCCGATCAGAACAATAATCCGATTGAAAAGAAAGAAGTTGATGATGATGTTCAGCAAGTTAACAAAAAAGAACATCTGCCCAAACAAAGACGCCAGTTCCTCCTCGCCCCTGCCCGCCGAAAAGATATCGAGGTACTGAAATTCCGTAAATGTAGTGAGGATTAGAGTGCCAAACATCAGTAAATTGATGAGCAACACATAAGAGGACTTACCTGCGGTCTTTAAAACTCTTGCATTCTGGTCCAGAAAGCTCGAATCCTGCGCTTCCTGTTCATCATCTATTTTCTTAACTGAGTTTTTGAGAACATAGGCAACGCCCAGCGAACAAAGAGCAAGGGCCGGCCAGAGCAGGAAGATCCATTGATGACCCACCTTACCGGCAAGCAACGTTACGATACCGCCACCAATAGCGCTACCGATAGAAAGCCCGCCTCCGAAGATGGGGTAGAGCCGCTTCGCATCAAGGATGTCAAAGTAGCCGTCTACCAGGTTCCAGAATATTGTATAGAGCGACACCAGCCAGAGATAGGCATACAGTCGGAGTAGAAACAAAACGATGGTCGAGCCGGCCAGGGCAGGAATCCAGCCCGATAGAGCAACAAAGAAGAATAGGCCGCCGGCAACTAAGACGTATTGGATTAGATTGAATACTCGGTCAATGCCCATCCGACCGGTAGCGAAGGATAGGAAAGGCACAAACAGGATCATGGCAATAGGGGCCACGACATAC
>JAGRNC010000138.1 GCA_020440935.1 Leptospiraceae bacterium
CCTCGCTCTACAATGAATTTAGATTACCTGTACCCGGTCGACATTTCGCCTCCAATGCTCTGGGTGTTGTGGGTGCGCTGAAACTCTTTTTGAATGACCTGGATCTGGTGGCGCTGGTCAAGGCCCTCAATACGTTTCCGGGAACAGAACGTCGTTTGCAACAGATTGGCGAATACCGGGGCGCACCAGTCTTTGACGATTATGGGCACCATCCTTCGGAGATCAGCGCTGTTCTTTCCGCTCTAAAGCAACGGTATCCGGATCGAGAAATTCGGGTGGTGTTCCAGCCCCATCGATATACGCGCACCAAAGAACTTGCCGGCGAATTTGCCCGGACTCTGAGTCAGTCCGATCACGCCTATGTGCTTCCGATTTATACAGCCGGCGAAGAGGCGATCCAGGGAATCGATGAGAATTCGATTCTTAAGCTAATGGATGCAAAAAAGGCATCGCCCATTGCCGATCTGGAAGAGCCATTTCGCGAATCCGGTGAAGCAGTGGTCCTGTTTCTGGGAGCTGGAAGCGTTTCGTCAATGGCTCGGAACTTCTTGAAAGAAAGGGATGCTTTCCAGGATACTACACGTACGTAAGTGTAAATGAGCGCGATTTAGACTTAACATCTGACGGTATTCAAATTCCCGGCGAAACAACGTAGAATTGCTTTTTTGATTGCTTGTTTTAATGCGACATAATAAAGAAGACGGACGGGCGCGTTGTGAATATTATTCCGCAAAATCTGGAGAAACGAGAAAGAGACCTATATCTATTTCTTTCTCTTGCATCGGCGGCATTTCTGGTTGCTGGAATCCTATTGTTATTATATCCGCCGGTGCCCGAAGGAACCATTCGCACCATCTTCATAAAGGGCAATCGTCTTTTTTCCCAGGAAGAATTGCAGCAAATAGGCGGCCTCAAGCAGGGCGATGCGCTGGATGGCGATAAGCTCAAAGATGCCCTCCAGAAGATTCGTGCGCATCCGTACATTATCGATGTGGATGCTACCTTCGATGGCGATTCCCTGGTGCTGGAACTGGATGAGGCGAAGTGCCTGGCCATCCTGGAAACCTCGCAGGGCATTTTTGACATCGGAGCAGGGCCATCGATACTCTCCCGAGAGTTTCCCCGTTGCAGAGGGGTACCATTGCTGCGAACCGATGTGCCCACCGATCTGAGTTTAAGTCAGCCAAGATTGCTTGGCTTTTTTCGGTTCTGGGGATTCATTGAAAAATACTATCCCGAGCTGGTGGGACGCATTTCCGAAGTGCGAGTCACCCGATCGGGCGGCTTGACTTTGTATTCCAGAGATCCCGGTGTTCGCATCGAACTTCCGGAGTCGCCGGGGCCCGTGGGCGCCACGCGACTGTATGCCACCGTCGGATTTCTGGACGATCACAATATTTCCAGGGGCCTCGTTGATCTTCGCGGCTCCGATGCACTGGTGTTGCCCGGAAAATGAAGGAGTTTATTAGCGCCATAGACATTGGTTCCAGCCTGATCAGGGTTGTGGTGGGACGAATTGCCGATGAAGGCCTGGAGGTCGTGGGCGTGGGCGCTGTTCCCTCCAGAGGCGTTCGTGGCGGCGTCGTTGTGAACATCGAGAGCGTAGTCCAATCCATCGCCGATGCAGCCCGCGAGGCGGAACTGATGAGCGGTATGATGGTGCAGGATGCTTACGTGAATGTATCCGGAAAGCATCTGCGCGGAGAGAATTCCAGAGGGGTCGTTGCCATTACAAATCGCGAAAGAGTAGTTACGGAAAGCGATGTGTATCGCGTCATCGAAGGCGCGCAGTACGTTCGCATTCCAGCCGACCAGGAGATTCTGCATGTTCTGGCGCGGGAATTTACCGTCGATGACCAGGTAGGAATTAAGGATCCCATCGGAATGACCGGCGTTCGGCTGGAAGGCGAAGTGCACATTGTTATGGCCGCGCGTACAGCGCTGACGAATCTGAACAAAGCGGTGAATGGCGCCGGCATTCGCATGATTGACGGAATCATGAGTTCGCTCGCTTCCGCCGAGTCCAGTCTCTCGTCCGGAGAAAAGGACCTGGGCACTGTACTGGTGGATATTGGCGGCGGTGTTTGCGATCTTGCGATTTATCTGGAAGGCGGATTGTTTTATTCATCGGTGGTTCCTCTGGGCGGAATCCATGTAACCCAGGATCTGTCCATCGGGTTGAAGTTGCCGCTGGAACAGGCCGAAATCGTGAAGAAGACCATGGGTTGTGCGCGTATGGATCTGGTAGATCCTACGGACAAAGTGGAACTTCCTGCCGTAAGCGGAAGGCCTCCTCGATGGGTTCTGGTCAAGGACATCGCGGCGATCATCGAACCGCGAATGCGCGAAATATTCGAATTTATAGATGAGCAACTGGTGCGATCCGGAAAGAAGAATGCAGTGGCCGGAGGAATCGTACTTACCGGAGGCGGCGCGCTTCTGGATGGTACAGTAAGTCTGGCCGAAGAAGTGCTTGGATTGAGCGCTACGGTGGCCTCGCCGGCAGAGATCGGCGGGTTTTCGGATCGCGTAGATAGTCCTGAATATGCAACCTCCGTGGGGCTGCTCAAATTTGCTGCCCGCCTCGGAGATGAAGGGGGAAGCCCGTCGCAAAGTATAGAGAAAGAAGGCGGGATCCTTTCAAGATTAAAAAGCTGGTTTCAAGAGAATCTCTGATTTGAGGGCCAGTCTCCTGGCCGGCATGGGCGCCGGTTAAGGGGAATCGACGTTGCGGATAATGTATCCGCCACCATTGGGAATGGGGTAGTCATTTTGGCTGTGGTCGCCAGGTGCGGTGCGCGGCAAAATGCGGAATATAGAAAGGCCCCTGGCCAGAGGATGTATGTTATGCTACAACTGGAAGACGAAAAGACATCGCCAACGTTAATCAAAGTAGTGGGCGTGGGCGGCGGAGGAATGAATGCCGTCAATCGTATGATCGATGCCGATCTTCGGGGTGTCGAATTTATTGTCGTAAATACCGATGAACAGGTGATTCGCCTGTCCGCCGCCGAAGAAAAGGTAGTAATCGGTCAGAAAACAACTCGCGGCATGGGCGCCGGAGGCGATCCGGAAGTTGGTCTTCGTGCTGCGCAAGAAGATCGGGACCGATTGGCACAATCGTTAAAAGGCGCAGATATGGTCTTTATTACCGCAGGCATGGGCGGAGGAACCGGTACAGGCGCCGCTCCCATTGTCGCTGAAGTAGCCCGTGATGTGGGCGCTCTAACGGTGGGAGTTATAACCCTTCCATTTCAGATGGAAGGGGCCCGTCGAATGAAGCATGCTGTAAAAGGCATGGAAGCGATGAAGGATCAAGTCGATACTCTCATCACTATCAAGAATGATCATATTTTCAAGGTAGTGGATCGAACCACACCAGTGGATGTGGCCTTTCGCATGGTAGATGAGATTCTGCTCGGTGCGGTTCGTGGCATATCGGATCTGATTAACACGGCAGGGCTTGTGAACGTGGACTTTGCCGATGTGCGAAGCATCATGGCCGAAACCGGCGATGCAATCATGGGTTCCGGCGAAGGAATCGGCGAAAACCGGGTTATGGACGCTGTAAACCATGCCATCAACAACGCTCTTCTAGAAGACATGAACATCGAAGGCGCCACCGGAGTGCTCATCAATGTTTGCGGAGGCGCCGACCTCTCCATGGCAGAATGGAAAGATGTGTCGGAACTGGTAACCGCGCATGTGGATCCGCAGGCAAACATCATTATCGGACTCACCATCGACGAAGGACTGAGAGACCGAATCCGGGTAACCGTGATCGCCACAGGGTTTGAGAAAACGCGAGGGCAGCGAAAGCCCGCAGGCTGGAAGAACTTCCAGGAAGGCGGCAAGCCCCGTCCGTATCACCCTGTACAGGAAGCGGCCGAACAGGAGCTTACCAGGCGTCGTGGAGAAGCTCCGCATTCGCAGGATGAAGAACCAGCGCCGGTCGTGAGCATGCGACAGTTCTACAGAGGCGAAGAAAGCCAGGCCGTTCCCAGAATGCAGGAGATTAGCGAAGAGTTCCAGGAAGAACCTGCCGTGGAGCGACGCGTATCGGGGGACGATTATTCGCATGTAGCCGCTCCCATGGATGCCGAAGAATACTATCGAACTGCCGGAAAGAATCGCATTCCGGCCGAGAAAAAAAGAACTATAGCTGAAGATGATCTGGACATCCCCGCCTATTTACGGCGTAGAGGATAGTCATGGGCGGACTTTCGTATCTGGTCTGGCTGATCGGGGGGGCAGCGCTAATAGTGCTGGAACCCTTTATCCCGGGCCTGGTCGTCATCTTTCTGGGAATGGGCGGCCTTTTGACCGGTATTCTGGTCTTCTTTGGGCTTTTGCCGGGCCTTACCGGGCAGATTTTCTTCTGGCTGATTTCCTCGGGCCTGCTGATCTCCGTTCTCCGAGAACAGGTGCGTAAGATTTTCCCTTCCTTAGAAAAGAGCGAATTGAGCGACGAAAACGATTATCTGGACCGGGAGGTGGAAGTCATCTCTCCCGTGGACGGAAAAACCGATCATGGTCGCGTTCGATTTATGGGAACCACCTGGAAAGCGCGGGCCCAGAATCGGGACGAGCAGATTCCGGTAGGTTTCTTTGCAAAAATTGCTGGACGCGACAATCTGACGCTTATCGTTTACGGAGCCCATCAGGAGAATTAAAAATGTTATTCTATAGCGCTGTAGCTGTTGTGGTGCTCATACTACTGGTCATCAAGACCTTTGTGGTAGTGCCCCAACAGCATGCTTATATTAAAGAAAGACTTGGAAATTATAGCAAAACCCTGGAGCCAGGGTTTCACTTCTTGATTCCCATTGTGGATCGAGTAGCTTACAAACACATTCTTAAAGAACAAACCATCGATGTTCCGCCACAAGTTTGTATCACTCGCGATAACGTTCAGGTAGAAGTGGATGGAATTCTGTATCTGAAAGTACTGGATCCTGTAAAAGCCAGCTACGGAATTAGCGACTATTCTTTCGCTTCCATTCAGCTGGCACAAACCAACATGCGCTCCGAAATCGGAAAGATCGATCTGGATCGCACCTTTACCGAACGCGAAAACATTAATGAAGATATCATCGAAGCGGTGGATCTGGCCAGCGACCCCTGGGGAGTCAAGGTAATCCGTTACGAAATCAAGAACATCATGCCGCCTCGCTCGGTATTGGCCACCATGGAAAAGCAAATGACGGCCGAGCGGGATAAGCGCGCCGAGATTTTCCATTCCGAAGGTGAGCGCTCTGCTACTATCAATCGTTCCGAAGGCGACCGCCAGGAAGCGATCAATATGTCGGAAGGCGAAAAGCAACGAAGAATTAACGTGGCCGAAGGTCGGGCTCGCCAGATCGAGCTCATTTCTGCAGCCACTGCAAACTCCATCCAGCTGGTGGCGAATGCCATCCAGAAACCCGGCGGATCAGAAGCGGTGAAACTTCGAATCGCCGAAGAATTTATCCGACGATTTGGCGAAGTGGTAGGAAAATCCCGCACTCAGATTGTTCCATTGGGGCCGGCCACGATCCAGAGTACCTTCGAAGGTTTGAAGGGACTGATGAGCGGGCTTCAAAGTGCGCCGAATGTAAAACGTCCAGGAAAGGAAGGCTAGAGGCACTATGGGTCCATTAGATACAATCGGTTTAATATTTTTTCTATTGTTCGGAGTATTCGTACTCTATAAGTTTGCTCGCGCCATTCGCATTGTGGCCGCGCAAGATGTGTACATCGTGGAGCGATTGGGCAAGTATCGCAAAAGCCTATATGCGGGATTTCATCCGCTGGTGCCTTTTTTCGACCAGGTGGCCTACAAGTTAACGCTGAAAGAAGAAGCCCTGGATGTGCCCTCGCAGCTCTGTATTACTCGCGACAACGTACTGATCACTGTGGATGGCGTGGTGTACATGAAGGTTGTAGATCCTTACAAAGCGGCCTACAACGTTGTAAATTACCATTATGCATTGATTCAGCTGGCGCAAACGACCATGCGTTCTGTGTTCGGGCATCTGGAACTGGATAAAACCTTCGAAGAGCGCGAATCAATCAACGCGAAAATCGTGAAAGTAGTGGATGAAGCGGCCGACTTCTGGGGAATCAAGATTCTACGTTACGAAATCCAGAATATTTCGCCGCCCGAATCGGTGATTGATGCGATGGAAAAGCAGATGACCGCCGAAAGGGACAAGCGAGCCGTAATCGCGATTTCCGAAGGGGATATGCGAAGTAAGATCAACCGATCCGAAGGTATGATGCAGGAAATGATCAACCGATCGGAAGGGGAAAAACAGAAACTAATCAACGAAGCGGAAGGACGTGCCCGCGAAATTGAAGCGCTGGCGCAGGCAACGGCAGTGGGAATCGAAAAGATCGCTCAGTCCATTGTGCAACCTGGTGGCTCTGCAGCTGTGTATCTGAACCTTGCCGAAGAATATCTTCGAAAATTGGAAGGAATCGCCAGCGAAGGAAACCAGGTAATTCTGCCCATGGATCTCTCTAAAATCGATGATGTATTGTCCGGGCTGCAGGATTTTGCGCCTGGCGCCAATGGACGGAACTAGTTTCTGTCTGCCGAAGATTCCACCCGGGCGGTGCAACGCCGTCCGGCGGAACACGGCTAATTTCTCTTCCAACACAGAGGAACGGCCCGTATTGGTTGGTGCAATG
>JAGRNC010000013.1:0-7628 GCA_020440935.1 Leptospiraceae bacterium
CGCGGTTTCACCAGAGCGAATCCGTCTCAAGGTGAATGAAAGGGTCCGAAAAAAAGGACAAGCATCCTGCGCGCACTGCATGCCATTCATTTAGCTCCCTCCGAAGCGCTCCGGAGGGATTTCATCCTCAAACTACCGCAGATCCGGAAGAATGGAACCCAGTTCCTCGTATCTACGGCGGTTTCCGGCTGCCACCGACGCAATGGTAGAGCGAAGGCGTCGTTCTGAAATCCCAGAGGTCGGCCGCGCTGCATAAATGGTTTCCTCATTCTGCGCTATCATACGAAGGAATACCTTTCGATCACTGCGATACCAAGCCGTTCGAAAGGACCGGAATATCCGTTGAGCTCGATAGCGAAACCTTTGGAGTGGCCCCCGAAACAACCGCCCGATCGATCTATCAAATGCCCGATCCAGAGCAGGAGCGTAAGGGATGCGAATCGTACCCAGGGAAAGATTCAAAGCCATCCATCGGTATGCATTCACTGTATTTTCCAATGTCCACCCGGATGCCAGGGCCCGGTTTAGATTGCTTGCGTATTCCTCCACGCTGGAACCGGTGAAATGGATTTCGGAAGGATAGGATGGTAGCAAGTTATCGTATGTCACAACTGGAATACCAAGAGACATGGCCTCGATAGCCGTGGCCGACCAACCGGTGGTCAAAACATCGATTTCCGGGAACAGGTTGTAGATGGAGATATTCTCGGAAGGCCAGTTAATACGGACGTTCGGAGGCAGGTCCCTGGACAGCATCTCGTGCCACAGACGAAATTGCTCGGACTCTTGCCTCTCGCGCTTGTTGGGGACATCACGCGGATGAAGTCGGATGATAATACTCTGATCAGGATGCTCCTTTGCATACGAAAGCATGTAGGCCACCCATTCCCGTTGGTTCTGAAAGACCCGTCCTCCGATTTTGGTACGCGGAAAGGCATCAATTGCTACTGCAGCAAATGCTTCATCCGAACTACTAAGCGCCATAAGAATCACAGGACCGGAACCTTTGATGTTAAAATGATTTCTTAGCGAGAAGCCTTTCTTTCCGGGAGGCGAGTAGACCGCAAACGTGTCTGCAGCCAGCAGTGAGCGCAAGTGACTATCCACTCGCTCAATCGATTCTACCGTAATAAGTTTATCGGCCCTGTGGAACCAGCGGAGCCCGGGGTTTAGCAAACCCTGACTCTTCCAATCCCAAACTCGCAGGGCAGCGTACCGTTCAGCATTACTTGCGCTTCCTTCAATGAAGTAGACCGAGATCCCCTTTTGCATTGCCAGCGCCGCTGCGCTGCCCGTAGTACCGTATTGTGGGCTGTAAGTGATAACCAGATCGGGCATCCATTCCTCGAAGAGGCGCCGGAGTGCAAGGACAGTCCGAACACAGTTTCTCAGAGACTGCCGCAGCACCGCAGCTTGCTCACCTTCGAAGGTAAGGTCCAGCTTTTTGAACATTAGAATGGGCTCATAGGATGCTATCTTACCCAGGGGAAGTCCATCGAGCTGGAAACCATAAAGCTCAGAATCCTTCAGGCGACTCGTCATCTCCCGGACTTTTTGCTCATCCTCCGGACGAAAAAAATTCGTTAGCTCCAGACCAGGGAGGTTGAGGTCCTTTTTTAGCCCATGGGCCGATTCTCGACAAAGTGCGCATACTTCATTTCGATTAGCTTCGGCTGCATCCGGCTGCAATCCATGAGCCGTCATCGTTGTGCAGTATTCATTGAAAACACCGGAACAGGTAAGATACCGAACGCAATAGCCAGACTGCTTTAACCAAACAGTGAGAAAACTCTCTGGTTCGGCATGCTGCCAAATACCGGCGTTGGGCGAGAAAAACAGAACTCGACGTCCCACCACAGCGTTAGGTACCTACCTTTTCCTGGAGCCATTGACTGGCATTCTGTATATAGGTTCGATAAGCGTTTCGCAGGTCGGCGGATCGCCTGACGGACACCCCAGGCGCGCTGCCGGACCCCTGCAATGATTCGAAAAGGGTCACCAGCCGATCAGCAAACCCCATTTCCCGAACATCCACCAGAGCCGTGCTATCCACTTCCTCATGAAGATCGAAAATCTGGCGATAGTTGAATAGACCGATTGTTGGTCGCTCCATGGCCATCCCCATAATATTTGCATGAAAGCGGTTCGCAAGAACGAGGTCAGACCTTCCATACAGCCCCAAAGGAATGCGAAATGAGTCAACTCCATGATGCAGAGGACCAACCGCTACCCGCCTGCGGCGGATCGGATCCGACAATTGACTCAGAACGTCTGAGATGATATTCAAATCGCGAAAGATGTGAGGAATCAGAACAACGTCACCTTCGCTGAGTTTACATATTTTTTCAATGGCTCGGGCAAATTCGGAAACAGCCATTTTGTAGTTGATCTGGTTGCCGCCCGGGAACCGCACATCCGGCATATCCGAGGCTAGATTGAGGGCTGCGACGAACGTCTGCGCCGGTTCAATGCAATCCTCTCTCGCAGAATAAAACCCGCCATCCGGAGCATGCTGAACGAAATCCAATATTTCGTTCCCGAACAGGCCGGACAGTGCTTTCATTGCTCCGTCGTTGCGAACAGAGATCAAGTCCCGCCTCTGGATACAGCTTTCAAGGAAGTTTCGGAATTTCTTGATCGAATCTTCCGAGGCACCCTGCCCAACGTCGACACCCAGAGCATTGAACCAGATGGGAACCCGAATTCTCATCAAATGCTCAAGAGGTAGGGCGAAAGACGTTCCTGTAGGAGAGTCCCCGACCCACAGCTCAAAGTAGTTTCCGCCACCTACCACCAACAGATCATAGGAATTAACCTGCTCCACGAACGATTCGTCAAAGGCTCTTAACCTCCAATAAAACTCTCGAATTTCCAGTGGAGTAAACTCTACCTGCGGGTTCGAGTTTTCGCGAAGGGCCTTATAGAACCCAAAATGATTCAAATTGTCGCCGATGTTTCCATCGAAGCTTGCCAGATGAAGGGCTCGGACCGTCATTCGCCAACCCGCCTTCTGGCAGTAGCCAGGTCTTCTGGTGAATCGATGTCGATGCTGGCTTCGGGAGACATCACAATGAAACCGGTTCTATCTGTAAGGAACCCTGGTTTGAACAAAAACCGGTCCAGTCGTAGCGCGTATATCGCCCCATTGGCCATGTATGCTTGCGGTAACTTCTGCCTCGGAAGAAAGGGATAGTCGGGATTAACGGCAGCTTTCAAGAAACCTCGATCATCTGTAATGAATGCCTTCAGTGGACTATGTCCGGGCTCGACTACTGAAATGGCTGCATCCGCTTTTTGCTCCGCGATCATGGTCACGGCCCGCTCAATGTCCTGTGTTGTTCGAAACGGAGATGTTGGTTGAAGTAATATCAAAATAACTTCTTCGGGGTTTTCAAATGGTCCCAGAGATTCGACTGCATGCGATAGTACATCTATACTGAGAGAATCGTCGCGTGCCAGTTCGGCAGGCCTTCGTAAATACTCTGCACCAAACCGGGAAGCAACCCGACCGATTTCATCGCTATCGGATGAAACAACGACTCGGGAAGGCCTATCAAGTTCGATCGCTGCCTCCACCGTCCATGCGAGCAGAGGCTTCCCACCGAGCGAGACGAGATTTTTTCCTGGAATGCCTTTCGATCCGCCGCGTGCTGGTATGATTTCGAGGACGAGCATTTCAGTGTGGGTCGTCTAAGCCGCGGGCCCCGACAGTGTGACGGAGGCGCCAACCGTTTGGAGTATTCGCCCATAAATGAGGAGAGCGAAATTTATCGACGGCTTCCGTAAACTCTGAATCGGTCAGACCAATATAATTCAGGAATTCTTTGTAGTATTTCTGGGGAAACTCCTGGTCGTATTTTTCTACTAGATAAACGGCCTCTTCACGAGTAATCTTATCGTTGCGCACCTCTTGCGCAGCATCGTAAGTGGCCCGTCCTATTCCAAATTTGATCAGGGTTGTGTAGTAATGAAATGGATCGATCTTATCATCGATACTGCTGTATTTCGAGTAGCTCCCTTCGGTACGTTCAGTGTTTGCCTCGAAGCCTGTGTTTTCAACGGCATAATAGTAGCATTCCTGCGGATCCCATTTAAGGTAGTATCCCAGATAATGCACTTCAACCTCTGCTTGATCCAGCTGCTCACGAGTGGGTGCCAGATAGGGGGCAAAATCATTAAACGAAAATCCTTCGCGATCGATGTATTCCCGCAGCGGAACACCACCAAACATCATCTCGTAAGGGTCCTCCACGGAGAAAAAATCTTTGCTCATTTCGGGACGCCGGTTTTCCTCAATAGCATTGCCGTACTCTGCCTGGTTTTCTCCGTACATCACAAGACGGACACCGAACCGACGAGCCATAGCCGGACCAATAATTCGTTGGCCCACGATAAACGGCTGAAAAGGATGCAGCAGATTGAGGAATGCATTCCTTGTCATGAGGCGATGCAGACGCCCGTTAGGGGTATAGAGGATATTGTCCAGTCCTCCCGCATGCATCCAGTTCTGGAAATTCTTCCAACCTATGTCCGTATACAGGTGGGGTGCCCAGGTGACAGTGAGGGGATTCATACCATACCGGTATTTGAGAACGTGGGCCGTAAAGGCACTATCTTTCCCTCCGCTGCCAGGTACAACGACATCGTATCCTCCATCGTTTCTCTTGAAAGGAGCTAGCAGCTCCCGCAACCTGGAGTCACGTTCTTGCCAATCTATGGCCTGTTCTTTATGCTCCTGGTAGCGGCAGGCGGAGCAAATACCCTCTTCGTCAAAGTGAATTACCTTCTTGGCCTCTTCGCGGCTACTGCGAAACTCGATGGTAGAACTCGGGCGCTGATTCGAGATGACGCACCGTTTACAGAATTTCACTTCATTAGGTAGGCCGTAATAGGCTTCAAGCGGTCGGTTCAATTTTTATTCTCCTCACAGTAATTCACAAAGTTTCTAAAGATCTGCAGACCAAAGGGTCCACTTTTCTCTGGATGAAATTGCGTTCCGATTATGTTCGAGCGTTGGACCATGCAGCAATAGTGCGTTCCGCCGTATTCGGCCCTCGCAATAATCGTATTTGCATCAGAGGGTTGCGCCGCGAAACTGTGAACGAAATACATATCTGTTCGATCCGGCACATCCATGAGCAAGTGCCTGGTTTCCGTCGAACCCGTGGACATATCTATCGGAGTCCAGCCAACATGCGGTAGCTTGGCCGATTTTTCAACCAACTCAAGCTTTTGGACGGTACCAGCAATTAGACCAAGGCCTGCGGTCGTACCAAATTCGTACCCTTCATCAAATAATAGCTGCATGCCAAGGCAGATTCCGAGAAGGGGCTTTCCGGAATTCGCAATTGACCGGACGAGGTCAGTAAGCGCAGCCTCGCTGAGTTTTTGCATCCCTTGGGGATATGTTCCTACTCCCGGAAGTATGATGCCATCCACACGATGGAGTGTTTCGGGATCCGCACTGAGGCATGCCTGAGCCCCGACTTCTTTCAAAGCATTCAGAATGCTCCAGGTGTTGCCCAGTCCGTAGTCGATGACTGCGATTTCAGGTTTCATAGGCGGGTGGTTCGACCGGAGTTCCGCAATGCCTCCTTCATTTCCGGGATTGTAGAAAGGCCATAGTGCAACATCGAAGCCACCGCAATAGCGTCCACCCGGGCAGCGCGACACAGGCTGTCCAGGTGCTGCACTTTGCCCGCACCGCTACAGGCAATAAGAGGCACGCGGGCTCTTTCCGCAGCCAGGGAAAGAAATTCCTCATCAAATCCCCTCCGGGTACCGTCCCGGTCGATCGAGGTTACCATTAGCTCACCAACTCCGCAATCCTGGGCGAAATCCAGCCATTCAACTGCATCTATACCTGACGGCTCCCTTCCATTATCCGTGTATAACTCCCAGGTC
Source organism: Leptospiraceae bacterium (assembly GCA_020440935.1). Taxonomy (GTDB): domain Bacteria; phylum Spirochaetota; class Leptospiria; order Leptospirales; family Leptonemataceae; genus UBA3465. The sequence continues at coordinate 5,905 of JAGRNC010000013.1, forward strand.
CCGGCACCATTTGACTTCACCACTAGAGAACAAATAATACTTTGCGATCCAAATACCTGCACAGCTTCTTTAAGAAAGTTCCGGTCACGCGTCGCTTGCGTGTTAATGGCTACCTTATCTGCCCCGTTCGACAGTACACGCTGAATATCCTCTATGGAGCGCAAACCGCCGGCCACAGTTATGGGGACGAATACCTGACTCGCAGTGTGAGCGATAACTTCCACGAGGCTATTCCGATCATAGTAGGCCGCTACAGAATCGACAAATAGAATCTCATCGATACCATCCTGGTAGTACTTGCTGGCCAACTCCGCCGGATCGCCAATTTTTCGAAGCCCTTCGAGGTGAATGCCCTTAATAACAGAGTTGTTCTTTATGTCCAATCGGGCCAGCAGCCTTACACGGTCCATTTACTGAATGTCCTGAAATTCTTTCTGATGCGAGATCTTCCAGAAATCCTGTTGCTGCAGCAACTCCAAGAATTTCCTGTCAGATGTCCCGTCGCCGAAAGGTCGGAAATCCTCGAGGCGTTCGGGTCGCGATTGAAGGACTGCATGAATGGTATTCAGAAGCACATCCTTTTCAAAGGGAACGTTGCGTATGGTGGGCCCCTTGGCACGTTTATTTTGTCGGTTGCCCACATCAATTGTCGGAACGTTGTAATAGGGCGCCTCGCGCACTCCGGCGCTGCTATTTCCGATTATGAAGCGTGCATTCCTTAAGAGCGCCAGAAAGTATTCAAACCGCAAAGACGGGTAAACCTTGAAGCGATCCGAAGGCAGAAGTTCGTATTGTTCGAGAATGTACATTGATCCGAGGTCATTGTTGGGGTAGACGACAACATAGTTGAATCCGCTCTCCTCCAGAGCTTCGCGAAGTACGGATACATCGCGATGGAAGGTGCGCACCTCCGTGGTTACCGGATGCAAAATCAAAACGGCATAGTCCGTGAAAGGGATACCATAGTGTTGTTTGACAATCTCGAGGTCTGGAAGCATTTCCGGCTTCATTAGATCAAGGTCCGGAGAACCGATGACAAAGATTGTCTCACTTTTTTCGCCAAGTTGAAGCAGGCGTTTTCGCGCCTCTTCATTGGCTACCAGGTGCGCATGCGAAAGCTTTGTCACAGCATGTCGAATTAACTCATCAATAGTTCCCGAAACCTCGCCACCTTCAATATGGGCAACGAGTATGTTGTTCAGGCTCCCGACGATTGCCCCCGCCAGGGCTTCTACGCGATCACCATGAACAACGACCAGGTCCGGTCGTAACTCGCTTATGTAATGCGAGAAGCCGTCGACAGTCTTCGCAAGCGTGCGGTCCATGTGATCCACGTCGTCATGATTAATAAAGGAGTAAATGTTCTCAAAGCCGCTTTTCGCAATTTCGTCCACGGTTCTGCCATACCGTGAACTCATATGCATACCGGTGGCAAAGATGTGCACGTCGAATTCCGGTTTAGACTGCGTAATTGAGATCAGGGACTTGAGTTTTCCGAAATCGGCGCGCGTACCGGTTAAGAAGGTCACCCTCTTTTTAGTCACCTACATCCTCCCATCGAACGTGTGCATCCGCCTTGATCGGCTTCGCAGCGTGTTTCCCGATTAGCTTACTGAAATCGGCGGCCTGGATCTCGCCCGTTCCTGGACGTTTCACCCAGATGTTGCGATGGTTCAGGACGTCTCCTTGTTGGATATCGCAGAGAGAAACCACAGTAGCAAAGG
>JAGRNC010000013.1:7641-15898 GCA_020440935.1 Leptospiraceae bacterium
TCGATGGTAACCTTCTCCTCCGGTGCAGGCTCTTTTTTTCCGCCACGCATACTCCAGACCGACTGACTGGCAGCAATGAGAGCGGCACATTCCGATTCGTCCATGGAGTTCACAATGTCAGGCCCGGGGCGATCCATGCGATCTGTGAAGTGGCGCTCCAGAATCTGAGCGCCGAGGGCCGTGGCCGCGATGCATGCTAAATTGGATGTTGTATGATCGGAAAGACCATAGATGGCGTCTGGAAAGGCCTCGTGGAGCTCCATCATTGCTCCGAGGCGTACAAGTTTTTCCGGAGTGGGATATAGGTTTGTCGTGTGCAGGAGTGCAAACGGTACCTTTGCCTTGCGAAGCACCTCAACAGCCGGACGCACCGTATCGATGGTATTCATTCCAGTACTCAGAATGATAGGTTTCCCGAATGCTGCAATATGCTCGATGAGCGGGTAGTTATTGCATTCACCCGAACCGATTTTGAAAGCCGGAACATCCATTTTCTGCAGCCGATCGGCTGCAGCTCGGGAGAATGGAGTACTGATGTATTCCATCCCTTTATTCATCACGTAATCCTGCAGTCTGAGCTCATCATCTTCCGATAGGGCACAACGTTCCATAATCTCATATATCGAAACGTCGGCATTGCCCGGTATCACAGACTTTGCTGCCGAACTCATTTCGTCCGAAGGCACATGGGTCTGGTGCTTAATGAGCAGGGCCCCGGCGCGATGGGCTGCATCCACCATCTTGCGGGCTGTGTCCAGCGAGCCCTCATGATTGATGCCGATTTCCGGAACCACCAGAGGAGCAGTTTCTGGAGTTATGTTAATCTTTCCAATTTTCATTTCTCGTTCACTAGCTCATCGGATATGCCTGACAACAATCACTAAAGCGTCTTTCGAACTGCGGCCTCTAATGTTGCTGCATATTGCTCCAGGGAAAATTCTTCGTCGGCCCACCGGGCCTCCTCTGGAACAAAATGGATCTTTTCTGCAGTCCCCTCGACAGCCGCCGCAAACTTTCGCAAACCTTGCAGATCAGGCAAGGCGCCCTCCTGGATTGAAAGCACCGCGGCCTTACACTCTTCCAGGGTTTTTGCTCGGAAACACCCCGGGGCCTGCTGGTACCAAGCCTCACCAAAAACAATTACAGGCTTCTCCCGCAAGAGGGCTTCCCAGCCTACGGTACCCGTAATGGTCGATACCGCTTTTGCTGAGTCCAGGAACTGGAAATGGTCTGCGTTCAGCGAAGCTAGTTGGACTCCGGGCATCGAAAGCAATGCATCGTAGTAAGCTTTATCACGGCCAAGATAACCCACAAAACCGGCCTTGAAGAACTGGACCGGGTGTTCCTTTACGACTACCTTCCAACCCTCGGGTAAGGCGGCGGCCAGCGTAGCAACCGCAAGCAATTGATCACTGAATATCCCGCCTAGAGGCACCGTTGTATTCTCGGGCTGGAAATTTAATAGATAGTAAACGAAGGGAGCATCCGGAAGCTCCGTTGACGAGTGCTCGGCGTAATAGCCAGGGAGCCAGTCGTATTCGGTCATCGCAAGCTTATGACACAGCGCCTTACGCTGCTGCTCCAGATAGTCAACTCGCTGGTAGCCTTGGATTCTGAAACGATAATAGCGGTGTCTGGCACTCTCCAGAATCCGAGCGGGTAGCTTACGGATCCCCCCCAGAGTATTCGCAAAGCTGGCGCGGCCCGGTTGAATTGCCCGCGCATCTTTGATATACCCGGGGGTTGCAGCATTGTAATCCTGCAGAATCCGAGCGATGGATGCTTCCGTCGCCTCCGATAGCTTTATCTGATTTTCCGGCACATCCTGCAGGGATCGAATTGATGCTGCCAGATCGGGCCAGGGTAACTTGTAGTCATTTCCCAGCAGCCAGTAGCCAGGGACCGCTGTGTAATTGAAAGTAACGACTCGGATAGACATCCACTTACAGACGAGATAGAGAACGTAGTCCGCTACCTCATGCGGAGGTACCCGGGTGTAGAAGTGGGAAATCTTATGTTCCCGCAAGTACTTTACCCAGTAGCTCACGAGAAACTTGTACAGGCTGCGACGCTGATAATAGTGCAGGCTCTTCCATGGATCGATTCGATCCATCATTTCCAGCGCGATTTCCTGGTCTTCGCTAGCGGAGATTAATTCGATAGGAGCCGCTCGCAGGTCAACGTGATCAAAATTGGCCTTGAGGCCGTCCTGCATCAATTGCCAGAAATTGATGTTTTGCGCGGACGGAAACGTTTCCCCCTGGAGCTCCTGCGTTGCGTCCAGGGAAAGTACCGTATGCACACGGAGGGCTCCGTCGTCTTCGAGCTTTCGGAATGCTCTGCGCTCAATTGGGGCCGGATTACTTACAATGAATTCTGATGGCATCTATTAGATTGCGTCTCTGCTTCATTTTAAGTCGAGGGGCCGTGGGAAAGCAGCTCCCAGCGGACCGGAGTTCCTCTGCGAACATCCGTTTCGACTTCGCGACCGATGATAGTCTTTAGATACTTGGGAGCCAGTCCAAGACCTGGACGTATACTACGGACATTCTCAGGAGTGATTCGCTCCCCCGCAGCTACATCTTCTACGAAGTACAGGGACCGGCGAAACACCAACGATGGACGCTCCAATTCGCCGGGGCCATAGTGAACGTGACCTACGGATTTCCACGCGCTCCGGGATTCTGCAATCAACAGCTTGAGGTCCGCTGGTTCGAGGGAGAAAGCAGAATCCACTCCTCCTTCGCTGCGATCGAGGGTAAAATGCTTTTCGATGATAGTACCGCCCAGCGCCACCGATGCAAGGGCAGCCCCGATTCCGAGTGTATGGTCAGATAGGCCCACTTCCAGACCAAACATCTCGCGCAGGTGGGGGATGGTAGCGACATTGCTATCGCGGGGATCCGACGGATAACTGCTCGTACATTTCAGTAATGCGATTTGTTCATTTCCCTGATCCCGGGCTGCGGCCACTGCGTCGGCTATCTCGTTGACGGTAGCCATACCGGTGGAAATGATCATTGGTTTTCCCGTTCGAGCCACTTCTTCTATTAGCCGTAGGTCCACGAGCTCGAAAGAAGCTATCTTATATGCCGGCACAGAGAGCTCCTCGAGAAACCGAACGGCTGATAGGTCAAACGGGGAGCTGAAACAAATCAGGCCGAGACGAGCACACTCCTGCATAATGGGGCCATGCCATTCCCATGGAGTCGCTGCATGTTTGTATAAATCATACAGGGAATAGCCTGTCCAGAGACTATTCGGGTCCGTTATTTGAAACTCGTCGCCCGGGGCATCGATCGTCATTGTGTCGGCGGTATAGGTCTGCAGTTTGATGGCTTCAGCTCCACTTTCAGCGGCGGCCCGAACCAGTTCAATAGCTCGGTCCAGGGAACCGTTGTGATTCGCGGACATCTCTGCAATGATGAATGGAGGTTCATCGGGTCCTATGATGCGATCTGCTATTTGAAACATTTAATCATCTCTCCGTATTCTTACAGACGCGCGAATCTCGCCCTCCTGCATCTCTGCATTCCCGAATTCCATGCGAAAACTTCCGAGTCTAAGAAAGGCCGGCGGATATCCTTCTCCATCAAGCATCCTAATGAAGTTGTACACGCTTTTTAGATCGGGAAATGTGGCACCGGTCAGCTCCGAATCTTCAGGCTTGCGGCGGCGAAACTCAACGATTTCGCCTTCCTGGGGAACAGGCACCGGGGATTCCCGGACAATCCTTACAATCATTTCCTCAATAATGCGCGCGGCCCGGCGAAGGATATCCTCCGCTGAACCACTGAGCTCCAGAGGTTCCTTCAAATAAATGGGCCCGGTGTCCAGGCCTTCCTGACACTGGATTGCACTGAGCTGTGTAGTCTCGAATCCGCGGACGATTAAATTCTGTAGCGGGCTACCGCCGCGCCCAAACGGAAGGTCCGTCATGTGAAAGACTACCGTCCTAAAATTCTCGTAGATTTCCGGGGGAACAATGTATGACCAATGAGGCAAGAATATCCAATCCGGGCAGAGTTCCCGAAGGAGCTCCTTACTAAGCTCTTCCTTCCTTGTTATCAAACGGACATCGGAGGCCAGCCTTTCGGAGATCGTCGAAGCAAGATACCGGTTTCGGGGCTGACTGGTAGCGATAATGATACTACCCATGGATCAACTCCCTGACAATGAAGAACGCCTCGGCCCAGGAATAGCCCACACTTGCACCCCGCCACGCACTCAGTGCACGAACGGCCTCTAGCGATCGAGCATGAGGGAAGGGACGCATTTCAGAAGAGTAAACTTCTAAAGCGGCAAGTTTCGCATCGAGATGAGTAAGTCCGGTCGAGCCTCTTTCGCTGAGGTTTACAAAGTAATTTGGTTCAAATCCAGCACCGACGCCGGCTCCCAGCCATCCGGTGGCCGACGGAACTTCCATTGTCAGTATCTTTTGAACTCCTGCACCGGGTTGCGGTCGACAAGCAGTCAATACGGCCTCATACAGTATGCGGTGGTCCACATTTAAGTCACCAGGATGATGCGTAATGACAACATCTGGATTCACGGATTGAACCGTTCGCTCGACCAGCTTGACGATATCGAGTAGGTCCACCGAGTCGAGGCGATTATCCGGCAGATTTCCGAACTCAACCTCTGATACAGAAAGGGTACGCAAAGCCCGTCGGCAAATGGACTTGAGGTCGTCCAATTCGTCTGTACGTCCGCTTATACTTCGAGTGTCGTCACGACTGGTGATACCTTCAGCAGCGATCAGCACAGAAACCTGATCACCCCTGGAAGTATGAAACGCCATCAGCCCGCCGCACCCCAGGATTTCGTCGTCAGGGTGCGCAGCCACGACCAGGATGCTCTTTCCTTTATGCATCTTTTTCACAACTGGCTACGCCACCATCGACCGATATGATCGAGTATCCTGAAGCTTCAAAGACCTTGAGCGAGGCGGAATTCTGCGCTTTTACTTCGGCCCTCAGTCGCAGATGTCCGAAGGTTGCTTTCATCCAGGCCTCGGCACACTTCAACAGGATCTTCGCCAATCCCTGCCCCCTGTATTGCCGATCAATCCCGTAATCGATCCACCATTCCCCGAACTTAAGATCGAATCGAATTTGCCCGGCCGGAAGACCGTCCACAATAAATATAAATATCCGGGAATCCGATGATTTCAGCCTGGCGGAGAACCACTCGACATGATCGGACCATGGTATGGGTTTCGACTGAAATGCATTCTCCCGCGTCTTCGAGTCATTAGCCCACTGGAAAAGGATCGTAAGGTCATTTTCCGTAGCCGGCCGAATATCTATGCTCCGGTTCACATTGATCAATTCGTTGCTGACGCGGGAGGCACCGAATCCGTCCACCAGACTCATTCCGCGCTGTTGGAGGGCGCCGTACTCCTTTCCGAGCCGGTCCAATTGCTGACTGAGGGTCTGTGCCGAAAATGGCAGATCGACTCTAAGCGTGTATCCTCCCTTTGAAAGCTCATGAACAAGCTCTTCCTGGTTGTCTGCGACGGGCACTGCAATCCCCGGCAGTCCCATGCAGAGGCGCTCCCATGTAATGCTCCCTCCAGCACCAAAATACCACGAACTCTGCGCCATCAACTCGGGAACCGTTTGCGATTGAACGTGTAACTCCTGATGGGCAAATCCGCTCAAAGCCTTTCGGACGGAGGGAATATCCGGATGACCGGCACCGACCATGACCCTCGGCGCGAAATCGCCCAGCGATGCAAGGAGTTTCAGAGCGATGCTGGTATAGTTGTCAGGATCCGTACCGCCGAAGAAAATTAGTACATTCCGTAGATCAAAGCCGGGTATTGTATGGGCGGTTCGAACTGCACGAAACTCTGATCGGAGTAGGGCGTATCCTGGTCCTTGTAAGAAAACTGCGTCTTCGGGAATTAAGTCCCGGTAGCGGCCTGTTCTAGAAGAATAGTTTTGATCCAGTAGAATATTACAATCGTGCTTTCGATCTGCGAGATCATCAATGGCCAGAATAGCATTGACGGAAGGCCGAACCTCCGACTCCCATTGATGGTCAATTCCGTAGTGGTCAACAACCAGGTTGAGAGATTCTCCGGCACGACCTTCAGATTCAAGGAGCTTTCGCAATTCATAAGCACTTTGAATACCGTTGTGCGGCGTAGATTCGAGAGGTTGTACAACGAAGCCCCGGGCGCGGATTAGCTCCATCAGGTGACCCGACAAAGGTAAGCAATAGAATTTGCATTGGACCTCGCGGTTTCGCAGTTCTTCCGCCAATGCAAGGCACCGCATCACATGACCGGAACCTATTCTCGAGGAAGCATCGACTCGAAAGATACAACTACGAGCGACCATAATGGATTTGATTATTTGGCCGCCATGCCTTTACGCACTGGCAGTCCGGCCGCACCCATTGCATCTCTGGCTCCGCCCGGGGTAAGGTGGGTGAAATGAAAAATGCTGGCCGCCGCCACCGCAGATGCGCCTCCATCACGTATCGCTTCTACAAAGTGATCATATTGCCCCGCGCCGCCGGACGCAATGACAGGTATCTGCTTATGCCGGGCTACCTGGCGTATCAGCTCAATATCGAACCCTTCCATGGTCCCATCCTGATCCATTGAAGTGAGCAGAATTTCGCCAGCCCCGGAATCAATTACCCTTGCAACGACCGAATCAAGAGACTGATTCTCACGGCGGGTCCCGGAGTGACTGAAAACAATGGGCTCTCCTTTTTCATCTCTACGAACATCGATACTGGCCACGATGCATTGCGAACCAAACCGACGTGCGCCGTTGCTTACGATCTCAGGATTAGTATAGAGAGCAGAGTTAATGACTACCTTATCTGCTCCGGCATGCAGCAAGCGAGTGATATCATCTAATTGACTGATGCCACCGCCCACAGAGAGAGGAACCCTTGCCAGCGGGGCAATCTCCTCAATAAGGTTAAAATCCGGCTGTCTTCTTTCAGACGTGGCCGCAATATCCAGTACAACGAGCTCATCTACATCGCGGGCGCGATACACTTTAATGGCGGGCACCAGAGAGCCCACGCGACGCGAGCTATCGAACTTCACCCCTTTTACCAGAGTTGAATTCTTCCATAGAAGCGTCGGTATTATGCGATGCTTCAGCACGGTCCCATCTCGATAAAGTTCTTAAGAAATCGCAACCCAACGCGAGAGCTCTTTTCCGGATGAAACTGACAACCTCGCACAGGACCGCGACTGACCAGCACGGGTATGTCCGCACCGTACCGTGTTACAGCAATTTGATCGGAAGTGTCCGCTGGTTCAAAAGCATAGCTATGCACGAAATAAAAATCCGACCGGTCCTCTATGCCGGCCAGTAACTCAGATTCTCTTTCAAAATGAACTTCATTCCAGCCGACGTGCGGAATTCGTTCCTGGCAACCGAATTGCGATAGCAGCTTCACGTCTCCGGGAATTAAGCCCAACCCTTCAGTGAGTCCCCCTTCTGTTCCGCGGGAGGCCAGCATCTGCATTCCAAGGCAGATTCCAAGCAGTGTGGCACCCCGCTCCAGGGACAAAGATATCGCCTGGGGCCAGGATGCGTCCTTGAGCATTTTCATGCCCTCCGTAAACGCTCCTACACCAGGCAGTATTATCCGGGACAGCGAGTCCAGTTGATCCGGCGACTGGCAGATGACGGGCTCCACGCCGAGTTCCACAAGCGCGCCACCGACGGATGCAAGGTTGCCCAGACCGTAGTTAATAATTCCGACTTTCAAGAGTTATCGTAATTGATCTTGGTCAGGTTCCCAAGACTATCCTTCAGCAGGTTACCTTCTGCCGTCTTACAAAAGATCTTTCCGTTGGTAAATCGATCACAAACTTCAACGAATTCTGCAACCGATAGACCAATCGGCTCAAGGATATCGGCAAGAGGTTTACCAAGACATGTCCATGGAAACTGGCCGTCGTGGGAACGAACGATTTCCAGCGCATCTGTTCGAGTTAGACGACCGCGACGCAAATGAAGGCATGCAATGTCAGTGGCCCGACCGAAACCGAATTTCAGGAACTTAAAATAATCATGAATACCGGTCTGATGATTGTCGAGATTCTCATAATCGACCATGCTACCTTCGACGCAGCGGCCGAGACTGGTAAAACCGTTTGCCTGAGCAATGAGTGCATTGCTTAATCCGTCCCACGGGATGTAATGCCCTAGGAATAGACCGGTTACGCCTACACGTTCCAGCTCATCGTCGCTCGGATATTGATATGGTAATAGGTCTT
>JAGRNC010000139.1 GCA_020440935.1 Leptospiraceae bacterium
CTCCAGGGAAGATGTGGACGTTCTTCTTTTGAATACGCTAGATGAATTGAGATGCTCATGAATCGTAAAAGAAATCTAATGATCCTTATCCTGCTCACTGGGGCCATGGGCGCAACGTTGTATTGCCGCCCCGGTGTGCATACGAGCCCGGAAATTTTGGCCCTGAAGGGTCGTTCACTGGATGGCCAGGATCTTGAGCTAAAGACTGTCGCCTCAAACGGCCTGGTTCTAAATTTTTATAGCCCTACCTGTATTCCCTGCATTGAGGAATTGCCGGCTCTGCATCAAGTGTATGCGCGAGCCCGGGAACTGGGAATCGATATGTATCTTGCAGTCGCTCCGGACCTGGAATCCAACGGAGTAGATCCGCTGAAAGCATCGTCGCGGCCTGGATTTGACGAAATGTACCCGCTGCTGCGCGATCGACTGAATCAGGATCGAAAACAATATAAAATTCAGATTCCCATGCTAGTACTCAGACCACCTTTTTCAATCAAGGAAGAGGGGCCAGTCACGGGCACTCCCGAAACTGTCTTTCTGATGACGCGACCGTTGCGCCTCTACTATAACCTGATTGGCCCTATAGCCCTGGGGCAGACTAACGAGCAGGTAAACCGAAGTAGCCGTTTCCAGTTTGCGCTGGAGATCCTGGGCCATCTAGCATCGGCGGCCGGAAAGTCCGAGCCAAAGAACGAGTACTATTAAAAGTTAGGGCAGTCCGGGATCCGGGAATACCACTCAATCCGGACGCACGCTTAGCGCCTGCTTGAAGACGAATATTGCCTTCCGTCTGCAAATAAAAAGTATCAATCTAGCAATCTTAGAGCGGGTAACCATTTAGCGCCCGGAGCCATTGCGAACACCGTCAACACCGTGCGGGCGCATCAATACCAGGCGGCCCGCTTATCGCTTAACGACGTCTCGATTTCTTGGACTTCTTACTGGTTTTTCGGGTTGCGGTGGTTCTCGTTTTCTTTTTTGCCGCTGGTTTCTTCTTGGAAGTCTTCTTAGGCGAAGTCGACTTCTTTGAAGGCTTTTTCTTGCTGGCCGGCCGCTTACTGGTGGCTGCACTCCGGGAGCTCTTGCTGCCTGCCTTACCGCCCAGAAGTTGAATCGCGGGGCGTCCCGATGGGGTGTGGATAAGATCCAGAGGATACTGCTTGAGGTATTCCTTGATTTCCTTTTGCTGCCGTGCTGCGGACCACTTTAGATATTTGCCTGCGGTGCGAGCCACCGTTTCCAGTGAACCTTTCTCCAATGGTCCGTAAGCGCCCACTGCAAGCCTTCGCATCAGGATATCCTGCAGGGTGCGGGCGCCTTCGTTTTGAACGGCATATACTACTTGCGCTAATAGATCCAATTCGGGCCGCTCTTTGCTTACCGGGGCTCCCAGGGATCGTTCCCGATCGAGGAGTTTGAGGACCTCCACATGTTCGGTACCATACATGGTTAAAAGGTGCAGGTGGTTGGACCGAGCAACTCCAGCCATTCCGTATTCTTTCAACGCAAAGTCCCGATAGATGTCCGCTGGATTTGCAAATCCTGGAGAACCGTACAGCGGCAGCACCGATGTATCGGCTCGATTTGTAAGTACATCTTTCAGTTCGCTCTTTTTCAAAGCGCCAAGGATTACATCCTCTCCCAGTTGCCTGGATGTGGTCCATTTACCACCGGCAACGGAGATTAGACCGTCGATGGATTCGTTGGCATGGTCGTAGATTTCGTACTTTCGCGATGCTTTATAAGTTCCGCTTTGCTGACCATCACCCGCGCCAATTAGAGGACGGATTCCGATAGGCACATGAAGAATGTCTTCCATGTGCAAAGGGGCTCCCGGAATGGTTTCGTTAACATCTGCAGCAAGCTCATCCACATCTTGCTGAGTGGGATGGAGGCGATCCGGATGGTCTTCGAAGGGACGATCCGTGGGCCCAATTAGGCTGTAGCCTTCCCAGGGAATTACAAAAAAGTGACGACCGCTCCGTGTTCGAAATAGCACCGAATGCTTACCCATGATAGGTTTGGTGAGCAGGTGGATGCCCTTGCTGCGTTGGAGCTTTTGCCGTGGGCGATCTTCGAAGAGGCCCAGTACCAGATCCATCCAGGGACCGGTGGCATTGATGGTAAGCGAAGCACGAATGGTGGCGGTCTTTCCAGTGATGGAGTCGCGCACATTTGCCCCACTAATCTGAGTGCGTCCACCGGACTTCTCGACCAGGAACTCCACGGCTTCTGTATGGTTGTAGGCGACCGCGCCTTTCTCCACAGCGGACTTTAGAAAAGCCAGTGAAAGCCTCTCCGGGCGAAGACTCTGGTAATCGTAATATTCAAAGCCGCATTTTGTGTCCGGACCGTCCAGCGCGGGGTCCATTTCGATAATTTCTTTGCGGGACAGATAGCGGGACCCAGGCACATGTTTGTCATCCGGAACATCGTGGTTTCGATCAAAGGACAGGGTATCGTATGTAAGCAATCCGGCACGCATAATTACGCGACCCGGGTGGCTCCAGGGAAAGATAGGAATCAGAAACGAAAGCGGGCGTACCAGATGGCCGGCAGCCAGCCCCAGTATCCGTCTTTCCCGGAGACTCTCACGGACCAGACTGAATTCGTAATTCTCAAGGTAGCGTAGACCGCCATGGATAAGCTTCGAAGTTGCCCCCGAAGTGGACCAGCCATAGTCATTCTTTTCTACGAGACAGGCGCGCAATCCTCGCTCCGTAGCCTCGCGCAGGATCGCGAGGCCGGTGATTCCACCGCCAATGATCAGCAGATCAAACTTATCGGATTCCAGGTTTCGGTGCAGATTCATGAAGGCCTTTTCTTAATCAGTATCTTTCGCTCGATTTCGAAGATCTTTGCAGGGATCTTTTCTTTGCCAAGGTTCTTTTTGTCGTTCTCTTTGATGAAGAGGTCGGCGCCATGCTCGTCCAGCACCTCGGCGGGCCGCTGGTTCTTCACGCCAATGAACTGTGCATGGATTACTCCGGTACCGGCCATAGGGCCATCTTCCAGGGCAAGTATACGAGTAATGGATCCGACGGTATCGCCGCTAATGGCAGGTTGCGTATGGTAGCCTTCGGTGTACCCCAGATCCCAGAGCATATTCTCGCTAATGTCCCGGGATGCCATTCCAGATAACCAGCCAAAAACCAATCCGCCATAAACGATGGGTTCGCCGCTCATGGGGCCGGACAGCGACTGCGAATAAAGGCGATCATAATGCAATGGATGCGTATTTCCCATGCGATAGGTCCAGGGAACATGCTCGTCGGTAATTGTGCGCATATTCTTGTGGATGTAGATATCGCCCACGGAAAAGTTTTCAAAATAGGTATCGGAGCCAGTCTGGCTGATCACATCAGAGGATAGTTTTGGCAGGTCCGGTAGTTCCACTTGCGGATCGTTCACTTCTGGGAAGGGGGCCTTTGGATCTCCTCCTTGCGAAGCGCCATCGCCTTTGCGCGGAGGAATCATGATCTTTCGCTCGTATTGAATTACGATTTCGCCTTTCTGGTTCATTCCCAGGGTTTTTACATGCACAATGCCGGGCTTACCTTCGCCTCTTTCTTTGCGGTCTAACACCCTGGAACGGGCTGTGATTGTGTCTCCCGGATAGACCGGACGCAGAAACTGAACATTGTAGTAGCCCAGGTTCGCAATGGCCTTTTCGGAATTATTCTGCACTCCCAGCGATAAAACAATATTAAACACCTGTAACGGATGCACCAGAAGATCGGAGAAGCCATGCGCTTGCGCATAAGGCGCGCTTAGAAACAGCGGGCATGCATCATGAAACACTGTCGCGTATTCTTGAGCAAAACTGCGATCTACGGTGAACGCTCGGGGATGAATGAATACATCGCCCTGATTGAAATCCTGGAGATAGCGTCCGTATTCCTTCTGAAAACGGTTTCCCGAGCCTGCGTCCACGCTCGCTGACTTTTCTTCGATGATTGGTGCTTTGAACTTTGCCATCGAGCCTTGATTTTTCGAGATGGCCATGCGCGCAACCGTTTTGGCGCACGCTTTTGAACTACATCGTTCCGTAGTAATCGGAGGAATTGTAGCCTTCGTCCACATCTTCCAGAATAGTGCGAATCAGCGTAAGCCCGGCCCGGCTGTCGGGCGGAACGATAGCTCCTTCTGTATCGCTATCGGTAAAATCGCAGTCCTGAAACCTGGTGCCATGGAAGCGGCTACGCTGAAGATTGCATTCGATAAAATGACAGTCTTCCAGTTCTGATAGAATCAACGAGGCTTTGGTAAGATTGCAGTTCCGAAATTTAAGAGCTTCCAGATCCGTCTTCATGAATGACGTTTCGGTTAGAATGGTCCGGTCCAGGGAGCTATTCTTGATGTGCGCTGCATGGAATATGGCGCCCAGCATATCCGCTTCATCGAAGGTAACAAACTCTAAATCGCAACCGGAGAAGCAAGCTCCCCGTAACCCGCTACCAGTAAAATTTGAACCAGAGAGGTCGCTGCCTCCAAAGTCGCTTCCCGATAGATCCAGGGCAGAAAGATCAATACCCCGTAAGTCCAGGTGCTTGAGTTTAAGGCCATCGGGGAATTTGAGCAGGAGGCGATGGATTTCCTCCCGGGTCGATGGAAAGCCCCCGGTCATATCCATTCAAGGTAAGTATAACCGATGCCTCAGGCAAGCGGATGTCAGGGATCCTGCCACATTCCATGCTCCCGAATTAAATCGACCAGAGCTTGATCCGCTTCTTCGGAAGGCAAATTCTTGCGCACCATCTCTTTACCCCGATAGAGATTGATCTTTCCTGGACCCGAGCCGACGTAACCAAAATCGGCATCTGCCATTTCTCCGGGACCGTTTACCACGCATCCCATAATAGCAATCTTCACCCCTTTTAAGTGACCGGTGCGGGAACGAATGCGGGCTGTCGTTTCCTGTAGATCGAACAATGTGCGCCCACAGGAAGGGCAGCTGATATATTCCGTCCGATAGAGTCGAATGCGAGTGGTCTGCAGTAGATCCATGGTCACAGAGTAAGAGTCTCTCGCTTCCTTTGCCTGGACCAGCAGACCGTCTCCAATTCCATTTAGAAGCAGTCCGCCGCAATGGATACTGGCTCCGTAGAGTACTGCAAAATCCGAAGTCTCCTGGTCCTCGGACTGTCCGACTGCAGAACCAAAAAGAACCAGAGGAATCCGACGATCCAGGGACTCCAACAACTCGGCCACCATTCGATAGAGCAGTGTAGGCGACATGGGATCCGTGGCCTGCAGAGCCAGCCAGGCAGGGCTACTGGAAAGAATCAATTCCAGCGCGGCCGAAAGCCCATTGAGCTGGCAGGGATTGCTCAGCCGAAGTAAATAGGCCCCCCGGGCAGGCAGGGTTTCTGGAATGGGCAAGCTGCAATCGACAACAACGAGCGGATGCACTCCTGCCGGTACTTCGACGGCAGTGGGCTCCACAAGACCATAAACCTGCTCATAGGTAGCGGTGGCACGCTCGGCTTCTGCCAGGTCCTCACAGACAATGAAATCCACTCCTTCCAGCGCCTGAGCTTCTTGTCCCGATGCAACATATAATCCGGCCTTGATGGGAAAGGATGTTCCCATTGTATTTCCAAGACCGGATCGGTCGGTTTTTCGGCGCACTGTGCGATACGGACTGGCCAGGGACTTACATCGTAGGGATGGAATGGCCGCTGAAAGGCCGGCCTTCGAGAGAATCTGATCCACATTCTTGTTCCAGTCTTCCACCGAGCTTTTTTGATCGTCAGAGAGTCGGTTGTAGAGATCTGCCAGAGCCCGGGCCACCGGAATCTCTTTGATGGGATCCTCGGTCAGGGATACGCGAATGGTATCTCCAAGACCGTCCTCCAGAAGGGCGCCAATGCCGCAGGCCGATTTCATTCGTCCGTCTTTGCCATCTCCGGCCTCAGTCACGCCAAGGTGCAACGGATAGTCCATAGACTCCTGCCTGAATCGTTCCACCAGCATTCGATACGCCTGGATCATCACCTGCGGATTGGAGGCTTTCATAGATACGATGATATCTTTGTAATCATAGAGCTCGGCTACTTTGATAAACTCGATGGCAGACTCTACCATGCCCCGCGGCGTATCTCCGTATTGGTTCATGATTCGATCGGACAGAGAACCGTGGTTGACGCCGATTCGCATGGCACGACCCAGTTCCTTTGATCGCAGGACCAGTGGTTTGAAAGCATCGTGGATTCGTTCCAGTTCCTTCTGGTATTCTTCGTTGGAATATTCGCGCACTGCGAACATCTTCGTGTCGGCAAAGTTGCCTGGATTGATTCGGACCTTCTCTACATACTCCACCGCAGTGAGCGCGGCCTTGGGCGAAAAATGAATATCTGCAACTAGTGGTCCGCGGAATCCCCGTTCATTGAGCTGTGCACGGATCATCTCCAGGTTGCGCGCCTCCTTCGGACCTTGCGCAGTAATCCGAACAATTTCGCAACCTGCCTCGAATAGCTCCGCCGCTTCCTGGACTGTAGCTTCTGTATCGAGGGTAGGCGACACAGTCATGGATTGGATGCGAATGGGATTGGTTCCGCCAACGCCCACGGACCCAACTTTCACTTCTCTAGTGCGGCGCCGAGCATAGGCGAAGGGATTATCGACGTAGAGGCCCCTGGGTTCAAATTCTGGGCTTAGAGAAGACACGGA
>JAGRNC010000140.1 GCA_020440935.1 Leptospiraceae bacterium
AACGAATTCGGTGAGCGGAATCTCCAGCATGTGCCGGATATTACTGTCCAGCTCGTTCCAGAACACTCCCTGGCGGCCTTCTCTTAAATCCGCATCTTTCTCCAGGACGGAAAGATCTCCTTCCAGGGCGCTCAGGATCTCATAGACCGTGATGGTTTCTGGTTCCCTGGCCAATCGGTAGCCGCCTTCGGAGCCGCGTACGCTGGTTACCAGCCGTCGCTTTTTCAGTGTGTTTATGATCTGCTCCAGGTATTTAACGGGAATACTCTGCTTCTCTGCAATTTCCCGGGTTTTCAGCAGCCTGGCTCGCGCCTCAGGCTCGCACAATGTCATCATGGCCTTGAGCCCATATCTTCCTTTGCTGGTAATCTTCACCTGGTAGATCTACTCCCGTGTCGTCAGATTGCCGACGATGCATGTAGAACGGAAAATCGGATGATTGCGGCGGATCTCTGGTCCGATCCAGTACTATAATCCCTGGCTCCAAATTTTTTGCTGTCCCCCGTGGTTTCCAATGTATTTTCGTTATTTTCTGGAAGAAGCTCGCAGTGAATCGAGAATTTGAAATACATGCGCCCCGGATTTCGGAGCAGGAACTGGAAACCATCATCCGACGCCGTCTGGAGCAACGGAATCTGGATCCGGAAGAAGTCCGAAAAGTAGAGAGTCTGAATTTCGCTCCACTTTCTAGTTTTGCCACCCGAGGATTCGATCCGGCAGAGACGGCGGATCTGTTTGAGCGTTCCGCAACGGTCCCGGGCTTCCGGTCGGGGAAGTTTCGATGGCTGAAGGGTCCCCTGGGCTGGGTGGCACGCCGAGTATATCTGATGTCCTCGCTTTTGATGGACAAACTCTCGGAACACAAGGTCGAGGCATTCTACAACGTTATTGGCGAGCTTATCTTTCTGCGGCGGCAAGTGGCGCAGCTCCAAAATCGGCTGAGCGGCGATCCACTACTTGGTTCCGGTGGGTCGGGAGCAATCCGCAACGCCCGAGAACCCGATCCGGCCGATCCATTGTTGATTCAATGCCAGGCTCGTATCAAATGGCTTGGCGATATGAGCGTCCAGGGGCCTATCTCGGTGGTGGACGATGCCGGCGGCTACATGGAAGCCGCAGCCCGCAGAGAGGGGCTGGAAGTGGATAGCATTGGATCGATGGATCTGGTCTTTCAGGATGCCTACTACCTGCGTCCGGGCAGCATTGTCATCATTCCTGCATTCTTGAATTTACGCACTAGTCCGTCCTACGTGATTTCTTCGCTTAGCCGATTTGCTGGATCCAATTCGTATTTGATGCTTTCTCTGGATTTTGCCGATTCCCAATTTGTCCAGTCCATAGTTGAGCTATGTAAGTCCAGAGGTTACAAATTACTGGAGCGTCGGGAGGCGGGGCACTCTCTGGATCTGTTGATGCAGCTGTAGTATGCCCCGGTTGGTTCAACTCAGTCCTGGCGCTGCCCCCCACGATGCGACGCTTTCGCTGATGCTCGGGTTGGCCGAGCGGCTTCGTCGGCCGGGCGGTTTCTCCAGTTGTGACTTGATCGCACGCTTTGTGCCAACTCTGCCCCGGATAAAGCAGCCTGGGATTCGCGGATCTACAGTGCATCGCCTGGAGTCCACCGACCTACGAAAGTACTCTGCGGATGATGTTCTGGTGTATCATCATGGAATTGCCAGCGATGCAGAAGCGCATCTGCGATTGTTCCCCGGACGGAAGTTTCTGGTGCACCATGGCATTACTCCGCCCCGCTTCTTTGTTCCCTACAACCTGACCATTGCCGGCCGCCTGGAGCGGGGGCGCCGCGAGCTCCAGAGATTTACCCCTCTGTTCGAACGTGCCTATTGCTTTTCAGAAATTACCGAAGCAGAATTGCGGGAAGCCGGATACTTGAATGTTCGCAAGGTGGATCCTCCTCTGCCCATGCAATCGTTACAGCATCGAGGTTCGCAGATTCCTGCGGGGGATCCTGTAATACTATCCGTGGGTCGGATGGTGCCCAATAAGAATCATGAACCACTGATTCGAATGCTCCATTATCTTCGCGGATTGCATTCTAATGCCAGACTTATCCTTACAGGATCCTTGCGAAATGGCCTGGACAGCTATACCCGGCATCTACAAGATCTTTGTCGTGCATTGCGCCTTCAGGATGTGGTGGAGTTTTCGGGGTTGGTGGACAATAAGCGGATGGAAGAGCTCTGGCAACAAAGCACTCATTATGTATGCAGTTCGCTCCATGAAGGGTATTGCCTTCCGCTCATTGAGAGCATGCTTAGAGATCGGCCGGTCATTTATTTGAACTCATCGGAGTCAGCCGCACGGGAGACGACCGATGGCGCCGGCATTGGATTGTATCCTCTGGAGCCGCGACTGCTGGCAGAATTGATATCCGAAATTCACACAAATGATACCCTGCGAACGTCTATTGTCCAGGGGCAGCGAGCAAGGGTGGAAAAAATGCGCTGCGATGCGCTGGCGGAAGATCTCATCGACCAGCTCGCGCCCATGGGAGGCCTGGATGATTGAGCATCAGATCGAAGTACTCATTGCTTACGTGCTTACGCTTCCCACAGTAGGGATGTACTGGTTTCTGTTCTTCTCCACCATTCTGGAGAATCTTTTTCCGCCCTGGCCGGGGGACACCATGGTCGTACTCGGCGGTTTTTTGATGGCCCACGATGCCGTAGGTTTCTGGGGATTAACGCTGGTCACTCTGGCTGGAAATATGGTGGGCGCGCTCATTATGTACTTTGCCGGCGAGGGTCTGGTGGCGCTGGCGCGGCATTATCAGCAATATATCAAATGGGAATGGGCGCGAAACCAGCTAAATGAGCTTACTTCGCCCGAAAGCATGGATCGAACTTCGCACTGGTTTCGTAAATGGGGACTATGGTTCGTTATTGTTTCGCGGTTCTCCGCCGGTATCCGATTCTTTGTAAGTATTATAGCGGGAATATCGCGCATTAATTTAATCCTATTCTCCATTGCTTTTGCCATAGGCGTGATCATCTGGAATACTCTTCTGATCTATGGCGGCTATGCCCTGGGCGAAAACTGGCGACAGATAATGGATTGGCTGAGGGTGTACAATACAGTTGTGATAGTTATGATCATTCTGGCGGTGATTGGGTACCTTTACTGGCGCTTTGGCCGTAAGAAGGCAAGGCCAGAACCTTGAATGTGAACCCTCGTCTGCTGGAGGCCGTCGCAGGAGCGAAGTCGGTAGCGGTTATTACGGGCGCAGGGATGTCCCGCGAGAGTGGGATTCCCACCTTTCGCGGCGAGGATGGACTCTGGAATAATTACAGAGCCGAAGATCTGGCTACTCCAGAAGCATTCCACAAGGACCCATTGTTAGTTTGGCAATGGTATGATTGGCGTCGTCAGATTGTCTGCAATGCAAAACCCCATGCAGGCCATTTTGCCATCGCCGATATGGAGACCTGTTTTACCGAATTTCTATTGATCACTCAGAATGTGGACGGGCTTCACATTCAGGCTGGATCCAGAAAACTCATCGAGATCCATGGTAGTATCCGGAGGGCACGCTGTACTCGCTGCGAATGGCGTGGTGAGCTACCGGATGTCGGTTTGGAATCTCTTCCTCTGCATTGCAAAAAGTGCGATGCGCTTGCTCGCCCGGACGTTCTATGGTTTGGCGAGTCCTACGATGAGGGATTGTTGTCCAGAGCGGCGGAATTCCTTCACGCTTCGGATCTGGTATGGATCGTGGGGAGCTCCGGAATGGTATCGGTGCCAGTTTTTCTGGCCGATATCGCTGCCCGGAGCGGAGCAACGCTGGTGGATGTTAACCCGGAAGAGGCAGCTTTCTCGCACCTTTGCGACATAACGGTGCGAGGAACAGCGGGAAAGGATCTGCCCCGGATCTGGAATACGGTTCGCCCCTCAACTGGCGTTTGAGATTGACACCCATCGCCTGGAACGGAGCTTTGCTTTTGTCCTCTCGGGGGGCTTAGCTCAGTTGGTTAGAGCGCTTGCTTGACATGCAAGAGGTCACTGGTTCAACTCCAGTAGCTCCCACAAAATCTAATTTACCTGCCTTCATTACCTTCGAATCTGGGTATATGATCCAGCGCAGCCGCAACTTCGCCTACCTGGGCGCCCTCTTTGCCATAGCAGGGGCCATCATTTCCGCCCTGTTGGTTTGTAAACATTCCTTTCCCGATCTATGCCAGTCCTCCATGGGATGCGACATTAATGGCACCGATGGTTGTAAGGCCCTGGGCCAGACCTCCTATGCCCACGTTTTTGGGATTCCGATTGCGGCCTTTGGCTTCTTCTACTACGCCACTGTGCTGGTAACCTTTCTAAGGATTGCGATCCTCGAAAAATCCAGTAAGATGCTCGGTAGTGTAGTCTTCCTGGGAGCGGTGGGAGTCTTCGTGGACATCGTTCTTGGAGTAATCAATCTGGGTATCCTCGATACTCCATGCATTCTTTGCATCTATACTTATATTACAACGGCCGGGGTGATGATTATGGCAGGACTTTTATTCAGAAGCGAAGTGAAAGCTTCTAAAGAAAAACCAAGCGCTGCCATCGATTGGGCTTCGCTGGTCGTGCATAGCATCGTTGGCCTCGTTATCACAATTCTACTTTATGGCTGCTACTCGGTAATGTCTCCTACGACTCCTGCCGCTCAGGCCGGAGTTCCTCTGGTGGAGCCTTCAGAAGTTGATCAGATAATTTCTGATTTCAACACTCTTCCGGAAGCGCCCATGAACGTAAATGGGATCAATACCACGGAAGGGGGCGATGGCGCCTACATCGTCATTCATGAATTTGCCGATTTCCTCTGTCCGCACTGCAGACATACTACGCATATGATCGCCGATCTAATGAAGCGATGGCCTGGACGAATCAAAGTATATTACCGACAGTTTCCGCTGGATGGAACGTGTAATCCAATGATTCAGGGCGTGCGAAAGCCATTCGGCGACTGGCGCTGTAATGCGGCTCAGGCTGCCGTTTGTGCGGGCGGAATGAAGAACTTTAGCGAATACTACCACGATGTCTTCGAGCTTCAAATGCAGGACCCTCCGGCCATGACTCCGGAAACACTGAAACCCATTGCCGAGAAACATGGACTGAACTGGGATCAGGTTTATGCATGCATGGGATCGGCGCGTAGTCAGCAGCTAATCAATGCTGACATTAATGCAGGAAAGACAGCTGAAATTAACTCCACGCCGCTGGTAATCCTGAATAATCGAATTCTTAGCCGTGGCTCGCCCCATGAGCCGTTCTTCTTTCATGTTATTGATTCCATGGTGTACAAGAAAGAAGGTCAGGCGGCTTTTGATGAATTGAAGAAGCGGATGCAGGAACAATAGCATGCGGCAATTAGAAGGGAAACTCAATGGCTCCGGTCAACGCCATGCCATTGTAGTTTCGCGTTTCAATGAATTTATAACCGATCGGCTACGCGACGGCGCCCTGGCGGCACTTCGAAAGCACGATGTGGCTGAAGAAGACATTACTGTGGTTTCTGTACCAGGGGCCTACGAACTGGGATCCGTGGCCAAGAAACTTGCGGCTTCCGGTCAGTACGATGCGATCATCTGCCTGGGTACCGTTATCAGGGGAGCCACCGACCACTATGACTATGTGTGTTCGCAGGCAGCGCGCCTGATCGCCCAGGTTTATTACGATACCGGGGTTCCGTCGATATTTGGAGTTTTGACCACCGATACCATCGAACAGGCCATTGAGCGGGCCGGAACAAAAGCCGGCAATAAAGGCTACGAATCCGCGGTGGCGGCCATTGAGCTTGCTTCCCTGGGGCGACAACTGTAAGCATGCAGACGCGGACACCAATCCGAATGAAAAAGACGTTTCGTCATAAGAATTCCCATGGCCGCGAGGTGGCCTTGCAGGGGCTCTACCAATCCGAGATTGGCGGTCATTCTATTTCCCAGATTTTGCGCTTTACCTGGCTTAACGAGCCGCTTCCCCAGGATGTGGCAGAGCTAACCGAGCAAATCATCCAGGGAGTTCTGGAGCACCAGGACCGGATTGACCAGGTCATCGATGCGCTGTCCGAAAAGGATGCTACACAGATTTCCACTGTTGTCCGATGTATACTACGGATGGGCATCTATGAAATGCTTCTCGGGTCCAACCCGGCCCGAATCATCATAGACGATCTTTGCGACCTGACGAGGCGCTACGATGTGGAAGAATCCGTGGCTTTTGTGAACGGAATTCTCGATGCCTACCGAAAACGACGGCAGAGCAAGCCTGGCAACGAGGAAGAAAGTGGCCCGGAATCGACTGACATTTGATGAATCTGAATCGGAATCCAGGTCCGAAGATTATTTCCCGGAAGATCGGGACCCGGTCACCGTATACGTCGATGATTATGCGCCGCAGAGAAAGCGAAAAAGGCTTATCTGGTTTGGTGGCCTGGGATTACTTCTAATCGCTCTCATCGTTGGCGGATTTGCAATCTATCATTTCTTCTTCCAGAATTCCTCCAACCAGGTGGCTACCACCGAGGGGCCACTGGATCTGGATTCAATTCGGGATCGCTATTACCTGCCCACTGTAACCGACGATCCTACACTTCAAAAAGCCATCAGCCATTATAAGGATGGGTTCCGGGACGAAGCAAACCGCGAATTTGAAGACTACCTGGAAAC
>JAGRNC010000141.1 GCA_020440935.1 Leptospiraceae bacterium
CTCTTTTTGTAAATCGATAACAAAAACGTTGGGAAGGTCGTCGCGGTTCTGTACATCTATTTCAGCCTGAATGGAGTTTTGCATGATGTACACCGAGCTAAGAAGTAAAATTCCCAGGCCAATCGATGTAAGTACACTTGCAGTCTGATTTCCGGGCCGGTATAGACTGGCAATTCCGTAGGAAGCATGCACGGAACGCAGCCCGATTCGTCGTGCCAGATGCATGACCCCAATGGAGAACAAATATAACAATCCAATGCAGCAAACAATGCCTGCAGCAAAACCCAGCGATGCGCCGGCCGATTCCGTTTGCCAGTATACAACGGCCACAATGGCCGCTATGGATGCGACCACTACACCGAGCAATACTAAGATTCGATTTCGTTCGCTGTCCTCTTCCAGGCTTTTTCGAATCACCCGCAGGGGCGAAACGTTACGCATGCGAAACACCGGAATCAGCACAAATAAAGCGCAGGTAATGGCTCCAATTAGAACCGACTGGAACAAGGTCACCCAGGAGAATTGAAGATGCACGGCAACAGGCAATAGATCGGTACCAAGTACCGATTTTAGCCATTCAAATAGGAACGGAGGAAGTAAAGATCCCGGAAGCGCTCCCAGCAGAGAACCCAGGATGCCCGGAATCATAGATAGGAAGAAATAGATGGTAAATACCTGAGCCGGCGTTGCTCCCAGGCTTCTAAGTATGGCGCCATGCTGCAAACGATCTTTTAGAAAGACGCTGATTCCCGATCCAATTCCCAGACCACCGAGGATTAACGTTACAATTCCAACGATGCTCAGAAAATCGGATACAATCTTCAAAAATCGACGAAGACTATCGGCGCCTTCTCTGGACGTACGTATCTCCACGTTTTCATCGCGCAAAGCATCGGAAAAGTACTCGGACTTAATGTCCTCGGCGGACAGGTTAGCGGGCAATCTAAACAAATCGAAATAACGGACCCGACTCCCCCTTTGCAGCAGGTCGGTAGCTGCGGCGTACTGATTTCCAATATAGAGCGATTTTGCGTAACCAAACCCCGAGGCCACGGTGCCCGGCTCGGGAAGAAAGACGGCGATTATTTGAAAGTCTTGCTTTCCCAGACGCAACTTTTGTCCAGGCTTAACCTCCAGAGTCTTTGCCAGATCTGGATCCAGGATGATGGTTGGCAGACCGTTTACTTTAGAAGAAAGTCGCTCCCATTGACCCGGCGGATCGGTTTTGATTTCACCGTAGAAAGGAAATCCAGTGCCCACAGCCCGTACACGAGCCAGTCCGGTGGATTGCAGCGTTTCTCCATCTTCGCTACGCTTTTGCGCCATGGTATTAAATTCAAGCATGGAAGCACGATCTGCGCCCCGCAGCATCAGTTGCTTTCGAATGGATGTGGAATGAGCGCCGTCCAATGGCCGGGTGGATTCTAAGATTAAGTCGGCGCCCACCAGGCGTCGCGTCTGTGCCTGAATGCTGCCCTCCACTCCGGCTACGGTGGTCTGAATCAATGCAATGGCAGCCGTTCCCAGCGCAATGGAAAGGAAGCAAAAAGCAAGCTTCCCCCTGGAATTTCGCGTCTCTTTCCAGGCAAGCTCCAGTCCGTAGCTGAATTTCATCGGCGGCTTCCTTTCCGCGCCACAGATTGCCTACTCCTGGTAACCTTCGATGAGCCTTTGCTGGCGGACGGACTATTTCTCTTCTTTGCCGCTTTCTTGCTGCCAGCCTTGCTCGAATTTTTGCCCTTCGCGGATCTGCCACCGCCCCGATGGCTGACAATCTCCTCTACCATTCCATCTTTCAGTCGGATTTCGCGGTCTGCCAGGGCCGCAAGCTCCGGATTATGAGTAACCAGCACTACAGTACAGCGCGATCGCTGCTCAAGCAGAAGCGAAATGATATTATCACCGCTGGCAGAGTCCAGGTTTCCTGTGGGTTCATCGGCAAATAGAATGGAGGGAGATATAACCGTAGCCCTGGCGATGGCCACACGCTGCATTTCGCCGCCGGAAAGCTGGGTAGGATAGTGATCGGATCGGTCGGACAGGCCTACCCTTTCGAGCAGCGAGCGGGCGCGGCTATCGGCATCAGCCAAGCCCTGTAGTTTCAGGGGAAGACTAACGTTCTCCAGCGCTGTCAGCGTGGGTACCAGTTGAAAATTCTGAAAAACAAAGCCGATGCGACTGCCACGGAATCGGCTCAGGCTGGCTTCATCCAACTGGTTCAGGTTCTGACCTTCAATGGATACGGAACCCCGGGTGGGTCTGTCCAGGCCTGCCAGCAATCCAAGCAGAGTGGACTTGCCGCTTCCGGAAGGACCGGTTATGGAAACGAACTCATTATCTGCAATGGAAAAGGAAACATTATCTAAAACGGTAAGTGTAGCGCCCCGAACATAATCGCGGCCCAGGGATTGAATCTCTATCATGTGCAATCGAAGAAAGGCATTGGTTCTCTACCAGTCAAGTAGGGAAAAGATGAAACCGTATCTCAATTTCAGCTATATCGCGCGCCTGGAATAGATAAAGAAGGAAAGAAAGTTGCTTGCCCTTTTCCATAAAATATGCAGGACATAAATCCGGCGGTTTTCGCTTACAGCCGGACTCTACCTGACTGCCGAGAGGACACAATATGCAGGAACAGACCAATACAACTGGCTCCTCCCCGGATTACGACAATCAGATCGTACGCTGGTGGGTGCTCAGTTCCATTATCTATGGTGTGGCAGCCATGCTCATTGGTGTGTTGGCGGCGTTTCAGATGGTATTCCCATCCTGGAACCTTACCAACATCGTACCATTTCTGAGTTTTGGACGAATTAGACCAATTCACACCAACGGTATTATCTTCGGATTTACCTTGAGTATCATCTTTGCCACGATGTACTATTCTATCCCACGTCTTCTGAAAACATCCATGTGGTCTCGCGGCCTTTCGCGGGTTCATTTCTGGATGTATCAAGTGACTCTGGTGGGAGCTGTAATCACTTTGCTCATGGGCTACACTCAGAGTAAAGAATACGCCGAACTGGAATGGCCCCTGGACCTGATTATCGCCGTATGGTGGGTTATCATGTCTCTAAACGTATTCATGACATTGAAGAACCGAGTAGAGAAGCACATATACGTAGCTATCTGGTTCTTCATCGCCACAATCGTTACCATTCCTATTCTGTTCATCGTGAACAACCTGGCCATTCCAGCCGGACTGTTTAAGTCCTATTCCATCTACAGTGGAACAACGGATGCAAACATCCAGTGGTGGTACGGACACAATGCTGTAGCATTCGTGCTCACAACCCCCATCCTCGGAATGATGTATTACTTTCTGCCGAAGCATGCGCGGATCCCGATCTTCAGCCACCGAATTTCAATTATTCACTTCTGGTCGTTGATCTTCATCTATATCTGGGCCGGTCCGCACCACCTGCTTTATTCACCGGTGCCCGACTGGGCGCAAACGCTGGGTATGGTATTCTCCATCGCCCTGATCGCTCCTTCCTGGGGCGGTATGTTGAACGGATTTTTGACTTTGACTCAATCAAAAGAGAAGATTCGAACCGATGCAGTAATCAAGTTTATGCTGGTTGCACTTACATTTTACGGTATGTCCACTTTCGAAGGGCCCATGATGTCCATTCGCGCCGTGAATACCATTTCGCACAACACTGACTGGACCATCGGCCACGTGCACGGTGGCGCTCTGGGATGGGTTGCAGGAATGGCATTTGTAGCGATGTACTATCTGGTACCACGACTGTGGAACACAAAGCTGTACAGCGAGAAGCTAGCCGAAGTTCACTTCTGGATGGCCTTTGGCGGTATCATTCTTTACGTCGTGTCCATGTGGGTTTCCGGAGTTACCGAAGGCCTGATGTGGCGTGCCGTTGACGCTTCCGGAGCTCTGCAATACGACAAATGGATCGAGATTGTTGAGATTCTCAAGCCTTACCGATTGATCCGTGCCCTGGGTGGAACCCTGTTCTTAACAGGCTTTCTTCTGATGATCTATAATATGATCAAAACCATTGGATCGGCCGGTTCCGGATTCGTAGCAGTTGATCTGCGCGAAAAG
Organism: Leptospiraceae bacterium; assembly: GCA_020440935.1. GTDB lineage: Bacteria > Spirochaetota > Leptospiria > Leptospirales > Leptonemataceae > UBA3465. Next base: position 4,070 of record JAGRNC010000141.1, read on the forward strand.
GCGAACGGTTGAGCGGAGGAGATCTAAAATGTCAGACGAAAATAGCAAAATACCCAAGGAATTAACCTGGTACGAAAAACTCAGCAAGAAAGTTGAGTCTCATGCTCTGAAGCTCACCATCTACACCACCATTGCCATTCTGGTAGGTGGCGCTGTAGAAATTCCTCCCTTCTTTATGATGGGAGAGGTGAAAAAGATCGATTCAGTGACTCCGTACGCAGCCCCCGAACTGGCTGGCCGGGATGTGTATCAAGCAGAAGGATGTTTCTACTGCCATACACAGATGATCCGACCATTCAAATGGGAAACGCAACGCTGGGACCCAAACCTGGCATACGGCGAAGCGCCTTATTCGAAAGCTGGCGAGTATGTTTACGATCATCCATTTCTATGGGGATCCAAACGTACTGGACCGGATCTTTCGCATGAGTCCAACATCCAGCCCAGCGCGGCCTGGCATGCAGCCCACTTGATCAACCCTCGCGAGGGCGGACCCAAGAACTCGCCCATGCCCGCTTATCCCCATTTGTTCCTGACTCCGGTGGACATCGACCAGACCATCGCGAACATGGGAGCGCTGCAAATGATTGGAGTTCCCTACACTGCAGGAGATATGCAAGCGGCTCGCAACAACCTGATGAAGGAATGTACGCAGCAAGACCATATAAACACGAAGCTTGCTCTTCGTGAAATGGGCGTTACGGACAAAGCCGACGTTGATGCAGCGCTGTGCAAAATTGGCGAAGCGGTTCCGATTACCAAGGGCGATGCTCTGGTTCGCTATTTGCTGAAAATGGGTCGGGACACCACACAAATCTCCATGGAAGAAGCGTCTCCCAATGTGGCCGATGCTTCGGAGGCCAAAAATGGAAAATGAAATCTGGTGGGGAATCTACAAGGGGCTGCGAATGCCCCTTCTGGGTATGATCCTGCTTTTCATCGCCTGGTACGTATATCGCCCAAGCAAACGAAAAGAGCTAGAAAAACCCAAGTATGACATGCTGGACGATGATATCGATACCAATCTGTCAGACGAGTACCGCAACCAGAACAAGGAGGCAGTATAATGGCTAAGTTTACTGAAGTCCGAGACGACGAAGAGATTTATGAAGGAAGAGGCTGGCTGCCCACCTGGTGGACTTTGATGCTCATTGCGGGCATCGTCATTGCGGTGGTTTATGCTACCTGGTTGCATGGGCTGGAAGGCTGGAATCAAGCCGAAGGTTACAAACAGGACGTTGCAGACTACCAGAAGCAATTTCCCAATGCGCTGAACCTGGAACAAATCAGCCTGGCAGAAGACGGCTCCAATCCGTTGCGCGGCGACAAAGAAGCGATCGAGAAAGGTCATAATACCTTTCAGGCGAAATGCGCTGCCTGCCACGGACAGGATGCTCATGGGATCGTTGGTCCAAACCTGACCGATACCACATGGCTCCATGGAAACACCGATAAGGTGATCTATGGTTTGATCATGGGAGGTATTAGCCAGGATATGGTGATGCAGGATCCTCCTCGCGGAATCATGCCGCCCCACAACAGAAGCCTGGGGAGCACAAAAGTGCTGCAGGTCATGGCGTGGATCGCAGACATGAATCCGAGTCTCAAAAGCAAATAGTTTTGGAACCAGAAGTGTCCATTCTATACCAACTTATCTAAATTAAAAGCGGAGGGAAGCCTCCGCTTTCTTTCTTAATTAGCTCACCCCATCAGGGAGGACATCATGGTCATCGCAAGACCCATCGAAGGCAAACATCGAACCATAAAGAACCGAATCAACATCGCGCTTTTCGCTTTGTTTCTGGTATTGCCCTTTATCCGACTGAACGGACATCCGTTTGTGCTTCTGGACATACCCAATCGACAATTTCATGTATTTGGCCTCACCATCTGGCCGCAAGAATTGTACTTTTTACATATCATATTGCTGACCATGGGCTTTATGCTGCTCTTCTTTACGGCGCTCTTTGGCCGAATCTGGTGCGGCTACGCTTGTCCTCAGACCATCTTTACCGAGGCATACAACTGGGTGGGAAAACTGGTAGGCGGTAGTTCTTACGGAAAGCCTACAATGAAGAAACGTCACTGGGCGCGGGTGATTCCGGCCTGGGTGGCTCTTTCCTTCTTCTTTTCTTTCATCTTTACGGCTTACTTTGTTCCGTACGAAAGCATGGCTTCGGACTTGTTTCAGGGCAAGATTTTTGCATTCGCAGATTCCTACCGTCCCGCCGCCTGGTTTATCTTTTTGATGGCTTCCACCGGCGTAGCGTTCTTTAACATGATCTACTTCCGGGAAAACCTCTGTAAGTATGCATGCCCCTACGGACGATTCCAGGCAGCGCTCATCGATCAACATTCTCCGATTGTGATGTACGATAAGGGCCGCGGCGAACCACGTCGCGAAAAGGGACAGAAAGTGGGAGCGCATGGCGGCGATTGCATCGATTGCCATTTGTGCGTTCAAGTATGTCCCACCGGCATCGATATTCGCGACGGACTACAAATCGGTTGTCTTTCCTGCGGGCTTTGCGTGGATGCATGCACCAGCGTGCTCACCAAATTTGACAAGCCGACGCTCATCGAATATAACACT
>JAGRNC010000142.1 GCA_020440935.1 Leptospiraceae bacterium
AATTGGAGCCATCCGCAAGGCTCTGGCGCTACAAAATACACGCATCAGTCAATAATCAGGCTACAAAAGAGCCCGGCGCCACCGTCCGGATGCAATAGGCCAGGCGCAATCGCCGGCCCGCGTACATTGAAAAAGCCGACCCATGGGGGCCGGCTTTTTGTGCATACATCGCTTCCAGTGATCCGGAAGCCGACGTAAACGTTCAATCTGACTGATTAAGCTCTTTCGATCATCAATGCTCCAGCAATTCCGCCATGGGCGCATGCAGTGCAGAGTACTCGATTCACAGAATCATCATTCTTCATATCCATGATTGCATTGGCAATCAGTCGGATTCCTGTAGCGCCGAATGGGTGACCAATAGCGATGGAACCGCCGTAACGGTTGATCTTCTTTTCGTCGAATTTCTTTTCCCAGTCGTAGCCGGTGCGATTTTTGATTTCTTCCAGTGCGCCTACCGCGGTGGCGGAGAATGCTTCGTGAATTTCTACCACATCCACATCATCCATTTTCAGGCCCATATCGTCCAGGAGAGCCAGGGAGGCTTCGGCCTGTCCCAGTCCCATAACGTTGGGATGTACTCCGCGCATGTTCCAGCCAGTCAGATAGCCAGCCACTTCCAGTCCCAGCTCTTTGGCTTTTTCTTCGGTGGTAACAATTACGCCGGCCGCTCCGTCGGAACGAGGAGAAGCGTTGAAGATTGATACAGTAGGTCCAATGGTGTTCTTTAGATCGCCTTTGTATTTCTCTTTGAATTGATCAAATTTCATTCCGGGGTTATCGAATAGCAGCATGGCGCGTTCCATTCGAGTCGGATTCTCTACCAGACCTTTGCGCAGTAGTACCGCTTCGTCCACTTTGAGAGTCTCCCCTTCTTCGTCGGTTACCGGAATAATGTATGGATCATAAAGACCGCCTTCCGCTGCTTCCAGGGATCGCTTGAAGCTTTCGTAAGCCACTTTATCTTGTGTCTCGCGCTTTAGGCTGTAGTTCTGCGCTACAATTTCCGCAGTTACCTGCATACCGTAGCTGGTTTCGCCGTCGCCCAGACCATCTTCCAGAGTGTCTCTTACTTCCACGCCTTCGGGCAGATCGTCCGGTAGCGCTTTTTTGAGCTTATCTACGGTGCCGGTCTTCTTATGCAGTCGAGCATTTCGGACAACAAATGGCATAGAAGTCTGCGATTCTTCGCCGAGCGCAAGAACGACTTCCGCTTCGCCGATTATGATGCGGCGGGCAGCTTCCGCCACAGACTCCATGGCAGAAACGCAGTTCTGATTTACCGTAACAGCAGGGATTTCATTTCGAAGTTCCAGCAGATTGGAGATAACACGAGCCGAGTTAGGAGCGAATGGGAAACCTTCACCCACTACAACTGTGTCGATCTTGTCTTTAGGAATTTTGCTTTTTTCCAGGATATCTTTTGCAACCATCAGGCCAAGATGATGGGCGGGATGCCGGCCCAGCGCCTTACCGATTTGAGCAAAAGGAGTCCTTCGAGGATAACATATTGCAAGACGTTGTTTCAATTTCATAGTGATAAGACAGAAATCGCAGATGCGGTGGCGGGTCAATGAAATCTGTTGCGATGAAATCGAGGCCTCACTAAGTTGAGGCCTCGATGATGGGACATAAAATTCCCGTATTCATTGCTCGCCCTATCTATTGGAAATCGCTGCCTACACCCTGATCTTTCCGAATCTCTTCCAGGTTTGCAGGATCATGAGCGATCACGATTTGCACTTCGGGATGATCCTTTTTGAATTTGTTCAGTGCAGTGAGCTGATTGGCTACCTGGTCCCGATTCTCATGCAGAAAGAACCAGGAGATTAGCCCTGGTCGCCCCACTCGTTCGTCGATGTTGCGCATACTCCAGGCAACATCGCCGATGAACAAGAATTCATGGCCGTTCTTCAGTCGAACATAGACCAGCTGGCTTCCTACGCTGTGCCCCGGCGCTTTCTGTAGAACAATGCCTGGAGCAAAATGATCGATGGTATCGTATTTTAACGCAGATAGTTTCTCGAGACTTCCTTTCGGAAACTCGGCCGCTTCAATGGTAGGCCCGTTGATTTGCTCCTCGGTCAGATGCACTTTTGCTTCGATTTTGTCTAGATTGGGAGACTGTGCAATTCCCCCCACATGATCCACATGCTCATGGGTGGCGATAATACTATCCGCCTTCAGCATCGCGGCTTGCATCTTATCAAATTGATCCTGATAGAATGGATTGCCCGAGAAATTCTCCTCCTGCAGGCGCTTATCGTGCGCGGTGTCCAGAATGATAGTTTTTCCATCGCCGTATTGAATCTGAAAAGAGCTAAAAACCAGCGGACTCTTGCTAAAGAGGCTCTCTCCGGCAACGACCGCTGCAGACGGGAATGAGCCCTCTGCAATGATCAGGCTATTGATGGCCTCCGGAAGTTGATCTCCGTCGGTAAGCTTTCGCATTTGATCCAGCTGAATCTCGTAATTGCTTTGCTCTACCGTGGGCGCCTGCATAAACAATGCATAGTATCCAATAAGGAGCACTGCCAGAATTAGAAGAGGAATCCAAACCTTTTTTGACATACTACAAATCTGGCTCCCGATGCAACGCCGGTCAAGCGGAACATCTGCATCAGAAATCCATCTTAATAGTCGCGCGATACCGCTGGGGATCCTCCCGAATCTCAAGACTTCCACCCGAAAGCATCAGTAGAGCCGAATGGATCGATAGGCCCTGGCCACTTCCCCGGCCCGACTTTGGCGCCGAGCTTCCGGCTTCGAAATCCTTTTGCGAAAAAGCCGGTCGGTCTACCGGTCCCCCGGGGTTGGCAGTGGTGAGATCGGACCATTGCTGGATTTCAAAATAGAATCCCATGGAGGAATCCATAGTTATCTGCGCAGAGCCCCCTGTTCCGTGGCGAACGGCATTGCCCAGCAGCTCCCGAACGGCAAAAAACAGGACTTCTTTGCGACTGGATTCCAGCGGGGGTTCCTCTCCTTTTATATCCAGAGCAACATCGAGGCCGCTGGCCGCCACGGCGCTGCGAATGGCGGCCATTAACCCTTCTTTTAAAAGAGCATTATCATAACCGGGCATGTTACGAAGCAGCGATGCGATTTGTTTATGAATTGCAGAAAGCCTATGTTGTATTTCGGCACTGCTCTGCTCCAGTATTAATCCATGAATCTCGGGTAATACTTCATCGTGTAATACCCTTCGCGCAGATGTCTCCGATAACTTTCGAGAATGAAGGTATTCTTTCTGCATTTGCATTAAGATGCGCGCAAATCGAAATACGGCCGCTGTATCCAGGATTCGTTCCGCCATTAGCCGTGCGAATTCGCGTTCCTCCGAAGTAATCCGCCGGCCGCTCGAGGAAAGTATAAGCTCGCCGATACCGCTGGCCTTTCCCGAAAGCTGGATTCGAATGTTATCGAAGAGAGCCGAATGCGCCGCATTAGAGTCGCTTCCGGTGGATGCTTGCATTGGACTTATCCTGCCATATGCGATGGGTTCGTGCAATAGCGCGGCAAACGGTCCTCCCGGCAGAATGGCCCCTCCCGGACTCTGTAGTTCACCGCAAAGCCGGCCCAGTTCCTCCGTGGCGGGAAAATCCTCTTCAAAGAGTCGGTCGTAAAGAAGATCCGAATCCGAAAGCGGACGCATGCGCGAAAGAAGTCGTTCGCGATCCTTCATCAATCTGTATTCCAGATAACCAATCGTCGAGGACAGAGGAAGAATGGCAGCAAGGGCCCACTGGATAGAAGAAAGATACCAGTACAGTGAAGTAAAAAGGACGGATGCGACAATTAGCAAAGCCAGATTCTTTTTGAAGTATCGCAGCATGCCCAGCCGCGGCATATGCGCGCTAAACACCTCGAATAGGATTGAGGCCCGGCTGGCCAGAACTACCGCAACGCCCACGAGGCATTGAATAACCAGATCGGCGTATAGAAGGCTTCGTAAAAGACCCACCAGACAGAACCCCTCTTTGCATGATCCCGACTGCGAGATCAGAAAATACCAGTGAAGCGCAACAACCGTGGTAGCAAGAAATACGGCTCCCAGAACCAGGGCAGTAGCCGCCAGAGATCCGGCGCCCGCTTCCGTTCTGCGATTATCGTAAAGGCTTCCCAGCGAATACACCACAGGAATGCAAACAGCCAGAGCCGCCGGCACCAGACGAATGAGCGCAAAATCGCGCGAAAGGAGCGCCATGGGACTGCGCCACTCCATAAAGAAATAGATTCCCAGAAGGAGCGATGTGGTCATGATCGCTGCAGCCATCCAGAGAAGTCGCACTCGGCTGAGGATTCGGCCGGTGCGCGATGGCCTCTGGCTTAGAGCCACATTGATCATAAATACCTGTGGTAATAGCAGCGCAATGTACAGTGCCGCTTTGCCATAGCTCAACAGATCCGGCTGATCGCGCCTGAGCGAATCCAGGGCCAATACATGTAAAACGAAGAATACGCCGGCAACGAGCAGGGAAATCCCTGCAAAAGCTGCCGAATGGCTACGAATGCGACCTGTCCAGAACAGCACCGATCCCTGATAGAACAGAAGCGAAAGATTGCAGAAGGATAGAAAAAAGGCCACCAGCATCTGAACAGAGTACAGATCGAGGCCGCCCAAACGTTGTAGAAAAAGCACGTTGGCCAGAGAACCTACCATTCAGTCCTCCACTGGATTACCGGATTCATCCCATTCAATGAATCGGTTCTGCAGTACGATTAGTGCCGCACGCGTTCGGGCCACTTTCTCATCGGTGGCATTGTCGTTGAGGCCCCACACTGCATAGATTTGTCCGTTTATTCGACTGATTGTGCGCTTGTCTCGAAAGCCCATCTTTCGCGCGATTTGCTCGTTGCTCATTCCGCTTGCCAGCATCCGGGCCACTTTTGCCTCGTTGGGTTCCAATAAATCCATGGGCGAGGACTTTTTCTCTTTCACCTGGTGTAGTCGCGCTTCGATTTCGGGATCAATAAAACTGCGGCCTCCAATCGCATCGCGCAGCAAAGGGGCAACCATGTCGGGCAAAAGGTAATTGGATTTTCGGACGTATGCAAAGTGGGTCAGGATCCCCGATTCCATAAAATCGTCAAAGTAGCGATCTTCATCCTGTATGGAATAGAACACCACCGGCTTTCGGGGAAACTCCTTTCTAATCTGGACGGCTGCCACAATTCCGCTGGATCGATCAAGCTGCACATCCATCAAAATCACATCGGGTTCGGTCTGGATGCATTGCTCCAGCGCAGAAGTTGCATCGGCGCAAGTGAAAATCACATCAAAGCCTTCTCGCTCCAATCCCTTCTTTAGGCCCTCCCGTAATCGGTGATTGTCCTCCACAATTCCCAGACGAAAGCGAGTCATCTGTCATAAGATCATATCTGCTGCGGGCAGGTAAAGCACCTGAGTGCTTTGCGGGGAGCACCCGGGAGGTTTTTTCCCGCTCCCTTTTGGGGTATAACCGGGACAGTGATTTGGAGGTTGCTATGACATTACGATTAAAACCAGCCAGTGCGCGGCGTATATTACGAACGCGACCGTTCTTTGTAGGGCTTTCGGAGCCTTCCCCATGGACTGGCTACCTGCGGTATTTCGAAAGGAATCAAAGCGCGCCGGTGCCCACTCTACACGATTTGCGGGACCTACGAATCTCCTGGTCGGCAGAACTGGGCCGCTCGCTGGGAATCTTTCGTCTGGGCGAGACCGGTGAGGGTAGAATCGCTCATGAAATCGAATCTGCGGATTACTTTCCCGTGGACCCGGTCTATAGTTCGGCTTTGAAGCTATTTGTGGCCGAGGAGGGAAAGCATGCAGCCATACTCGGTAACATGCTACGCGAACTGCGGCAACGCCCTGTAGAACAGAATTGGACCTACCGATTGTTCTTCGTAGCCCGACGGGCCATAGGATTGCGCGTAAAATTAATGGTATTGCTCGCGGCCGAGATTATCGGCTGCGAATGTTACGGACTTCTGGCCCGAGCGCTTCCTTCGAATTCAGCCGGCGCTGCCCTGGCGGGCATACAGAAGGAGGAAAAAGTTCATCTGGGGTTTCACTGCCATTTCTTCTATCTGCTGGGACGTAACATTTTGAGCAAAACGCTCTGGAGAGTGATGTACGAAACCATTGCCCATGCGGCCTGCATTTCGGTGCTCATCGATCATCGTAGAACTTTCAGAAAGATGGGCGTAGGGTACGGTGAAGTGATCGGACGGTTTCTAAGACGAATCGCGCAGGGACGCCAGCTACTTCGCAACGGTTGTCCGCACCCGGCAATCGCGGAGGCAATTTTATGAACACACCCAGGCATATCGCATTCATAATGGATGGAAACGGGCGATGGGCCCAGGAGCGCGGGCTTCCGCGAACCGAGGGCCACAAGGCAGGAGTCCGATCGCTGGAAGCAGTGGTGGACCAATGCATCCGCATAGGGGTACAGTATTGTTCCCTCTATGCCTTTTCCACAGAAAACTGGAAAAGGCCAGCCCGGGAAATTGGAATGATCTTTCGATTGATGGAGATCTATTTTCGCAGACGCAAGAAATCGCTCTTGAAACGCAATGTTCGAATTATTGTTTCTGGGGATATCGATGGCCTGCCCGTCACCAGCCGGGAAATCTGCCTCCAGATTATGGCCGCCACTGCCACAGCAACGGGTAC
>JAGRNC010000143.1 GCA_020440935.1 Leptospiraceae bacterium
CATGATCGTCGGCTTCCATGTTCGCGCCACTCCACAGGCTACCGAACTGGCCGAAAAGGACGGAGTGGATATCCGCTACTACAGCATTATCTACAACGTAATCGAAGACATGACCAAGGCTATGGAAGGCATGCTCGAGCCCGATTACGTAGAAGAAGTGAAAGGTCGCGCCGAAGTGCGGAAAGTGTTCCGCATCTCTCGAGTGGGCAACGTGGCTGGATGTATGGTGATTTCCGGAAAAATCCATCGAAACAACAAGATCCGAATCCTTCGGGACAACGTTGTGCTCTACGAAGACGGCGAGCTGGATAGCCTCAAGCGCCACAAAGACGACTCTTCTGAAGTGGCCGAAGGGTTCGAATGCGGTATTTCGCTGAAAAGCTACAACGACCTCAAAGAAGGGGATATTATCGAAGCCTACGTCATTAATGAGGTGGCTCGAACTCTGTAGCCCTGGGTGCCATGAATCCGGTACGTCAAAAACGACTGGAGAGCTCGCTGGTGCGCGAGCTCTCCGAGCTTATCATCAAGCGTAGAATCAAGGACGAGCGGATTGGTTTTGTATCGGTAACCCGAGTAAGCCTGGCGCCGGATCTGTCCGAGGCCACGGTTTTCGTTTCTTTGTTCGGCCCAGAAGAGGAATACGCCGACACCTGGCGCGGGCTTCTGGCCGCGGCTCGATTCTTCCAGAGCGAAGTAGGCAAATCCCTTCGCATGCGACAGACTCCCCGACTGCATTTCGAGAAAGACGACAGTATTCGAGAAGGCGATGCAATCCTGGACAAAATCGAAAAAGGCCAGTGATTCCATCCCAGCTTTGACCACTACCGACGGACTTCTACTTCTGGATAAACCATCCGGGCCGGGTTCGGCGGAGATGGTAGGCAGGGCGCGAAGAGCCACCGGAATCAAGCGAATAGGGCATACCGGCACTCTGGATCGGTTCGCCAGCGGTCTGCTTGTGCTGGTTGTGGGCCGTGCCACAGTCCTTGCCGACGAAATCCTGCGATTTGATAAAAGCTACGATGCACTTTTCCGAGCCGGGCGATTTACCGATACCCACGATCCATCGGGACAAACGGTAGACGAGCGCACCGCAGAGGAATGCGCCGAATTCTTGAGTTCGGATGCCGAGCGATTTGCGCCCTGGTTTGCCGAACAGATTGGTCGGCAGCAACAGTTACCTCCGCATTATTCGGCTATCAAACACCAGGGCAGGCGACTTTCCGACCGAATGCGCAAGGGCCTGGAAGTGGAGCTTAAGCCCCGGACCGTGGAGATTTTCGAATCGTCCATGGACCAACCGGAATCCGATGAGCATGGATTCTTTATTCGCTGCCATTTTACGGTTAGTTCTGGAACGTATATTCGTTCGCTGGTCCGCGATTTTTCCCAATCCATGGGCTTCCCATTCTATCTGGAATCCCTTCGCCGAACTCGAGTAGGGCCCTTTTCGGTGGAGGATGCCTGGGTTCCTCCAGAAAGCCGCAATCTGGAATTTGATGCGGCGGTGGCGGGGCGCATTCTGGATGTTCGGCAGGCCTTCCCCGATTGGCCGGCCTACCTGCTGGACGTGAATCGGGCGGCCGCGATCGAGCAGGGAAAGAAGATTCCGGTTCCCTTGCCCGAGGCCGATGGGCAGAATTTCTTTCTGCTTCGGCCGGATGAGAGCGTGGTCGCTATTGCCCGTCGAGACGGGGCCGGGTATGGATTTAGAAAGGTATTTGCCCGCTGAATCGGCGGCTTTTTGTCCTATAGGTCGAAAATTGCTTTTCTACACAGGGTCTCACCGAATTTTGGAAGATTAAGTTAAATAAGGTAAAAAAGAAGAGAGATGATCACAGCCGAACGCAAACGAGAAATCCTGAAGCAGTACGGTAACGGAGAAAAGGATACCGGTTCTTCCGAAATCCAAATCGCCCTACTTACAGAAAGAATTCGGGAACTTACCGAGCACTTCAAAACCCATAAAACGGACCATCATTCCCGCCGTGGATTGCTTAAGTTGGTGGGCCGCCGCAGAAAGCTGCTGGATTACCTGAAACGTAAAAACGTGGAATCCTACAAAAAGCTGATTGGTGAGCTCGGCATCCGCAAGTAATGTTTTCCTCTCTCGGTTCGGAAGGATTTAATGACCTATCACAAGTCAGAAGTGGACTGGAATGGTACCACTCTATCTATAGAAACTGGAAATTGGGCCAAACAGGCCCATGGTGCCGTAGTCTATCGCTACGGTAATCTTGTACTGCTTGCCACCGTATGCGCCGAGAAAGAGGCGCGAGAAGGGCAGGAGTTCTTCCCCCTTACGGTGGATTATCGAGAAAAGATCTACTCTGTGGGCCGCGTCCCCGGAGGCTATTTCAAACGCGAAGCGCGACCGCTGGAGCATGAAACTCTTACCTCCAGATTAATTGACCGCCCCATTCGCCCTCTGTTTCCCGAAGGCTATTTCTGCGAAGTACAGCTACTGGTAACTGTACTCTCTGCTGATCCCGAAGTATCCATCGAAGGACATGCCATTGCAGCCGCATCAGCCGCACTGGGCGTATCCGATATTCCTTTTCATGGTCCAGTGGCTGGCGTACTGGTTGGTCGCAAAGATGGCAAACTCATTGCCGATCCATCGAAAAGCGAAGTTCAGGCCGGCGATCTGGAACTCCTGGTGGCTGGATCCAAAGATGCCGTTATGATGATCGAAGGGGGAGCGCAAGAAATCTCCTCCGAAGAAATGATCGAAGCGCTGGATTTTGCGCACCAGAAGATCAAAGAAAAGCTGGCAGCGCAAGAAAAGCTCATCGCCGAAGTCAATCCAGACAAGCGCGAAGTAGCTCTGCGCAAGCCCGATCTTTCCATTCGCGAAAAAGTAAAAGAGAAATTCTTCGCTCCTCTGGAGCAGGCCAATAGCAACAAAGTCAAATCGGATCGATCCGCTGCAGTAGACGCAGTGTACAAAGATGCGGTGGAATTTGTTCAGTCTGAGTTACTGGAAGGCAAAGAAGAAAAAGAAGCCGAAGCCATTGTAAAAGATATCAAAGGCTACATGCATGAGCTGGAATACCTGGTGGTGCGAAAATCCTGCTTTGAGCAAGGAATCCGCGCCGACGGTCGAAAGCTGGAGGAAATCCGGGACATCAGCATCGAGCTCGACGTTCTTCCTGGAGTTCATGGATCGGCAGTCTTTACACGTGGGCAGACTCAGTCCCTGGGTGTTGTAACCCTGGGCACCGGCGACGATTATCAAAAAATCGAGACCCTGTCCGGCGAGCGTCACAAGCATTTTATGCTGCATTACAACTTCCCTCCGTATTCTACGGGCGAAGTAAAAAGAATGATGGGACCAGGCCGTCGCGAAGTAGGTCATGGAAACCTGGCCGAACGGGCACTCAAGCGAGTGGTTCCGGACAAAGCCGACTTTCCGTATGTAATTCGTGTCGTTTCCGAGATTCTGGAATCCAATGGATCTTCTTCCATGGCATCGGTATGTTCCGGATCTCTGGCCATGATGGCTGCGGGCGTTCCGGTTCCAAGAAGCGTTTCCGGTATTGCCATGGGCCTGATCATGGGCGATAACAACGATTATTGCATTCTGTCAGACATTGCAGGTATCGAAGACCACTTCGGCGATATGGACTTTAAAGTGGCCGGTACTCGAAAAGGAATCACTGCATTCCAGCTCGATATCAAAGTAAAAGGACTGAGCGTAGAGATTCTCCGTGCTGCCCTTTCGCAGGCCGAAAAAGGTCGGATGCATATCCTCGATAAAATGGAAGCGGCCATTGCCGAAGCGCGATCGGACGTATCTCCCAATGCTCCGCGCATTACCACCATCCAGATCGATCAGGATCGCATTGGCGAGCTGATTGGCCCGGGCGGAAAGGTCATTCGAAGCATCATCGAAAAGAGCGGCGCCGACCTCAATGTAGAAGACGATGGAACAGTGACCATTGCAGCTACCAGTTCCGAAGCAGCGGCGCTGGCACAGAAGCTCATCGAAGATATCTTCCGCGAAGTAGAAGTGGGCGAAACCTACGATGGAACTGTGAAGCGAATCGTCGATTTTGGCGCATTCATCGAGCTATTCCCCGGAAAAGAGGGACTTCTGCATATCTCCAAGCTCGCAAAAGAGCGGGTTAACTCCGTAAAAGACGTAGTGGATCTGGGAGATAGCATCAAGGTTCGCGTTCTGGGAGTAGACCAGTTTGGTCGGGTGGATTTGATCCGCGAAGATCTGGCCGATGAATTTGCAGCTTCCGGAGCAGGCTCCAGCGGCGGCGGACATCGAAGCGGTGGAGGAGACCGAAGGGGAGGCGGCGGTGGAAATCGTCGTCCCGGTGGTCGACCCGGCGGTGGCGGACGCGGTGGACCCAGACGCTAAAATCCGTTGGAGCGGTAATGATTCTCGAATCGCTCCAGCAAAAGCCGATCCGAAATCGGATCCCGAATAGAAGGAGGCAGCCCAGGCTGCCTTTTTTTGTGCCCACGGGGCCGTCGGAGTATTCGAAGTGTCGCCGTTGGTCCTGGGCCGACCATCGCGTCAATACTATCGTTTCACTGGACGCAGAATCGCGCATCGCTCCAATCACCCATTATGGCCGAAACCGTGAAATTCTTTGCCGCCCCTGGCGCGCGTCCTCCTGAAAAGAAGACCTCCGGCGCCGCTGCCTACGATATATGTGCCCATCTACCTCCCGATACCCAGCTGCGTATTGCTCCGTCAAAGCGCTTTGCTGTACCCACGGGATTGTATTTTGAGATTCCGGAAGGCTATTTTTTATCGGTGCGCCCCCGAAGCGGACTGGCGCTCAAGAATGGAATTACCTGCCTGAATACGCCGGGCACCATCGACTCGGACTATCGTGGCGAATTGATGATCATTCTTGCCAATCTGGGGGAGGAAGAGTTTATCATTGTTTCCGGCGATCGAATCGCTCAGATTCTATTGGAGAAGGAAGTGCCCATCGAATGGGACCGGGTTCCCACCGCCGAAGGACTGGGCCTAACGGACCGTGGGGCCGGAGGGTTTGGAAGTACCGGTCTGGCCTGACCGAAAATTCCCGGGCCTCAACTCCCGAATCGGCCGATAATTGCACTGAATGGCCGAAACAGACAATCCCACCCCAGCCTCGGCAAGACCGGGCTTTAACGAAATATTGGGCTCGTTGCTAATCCTCATGGGATTGCTTTTGAGCCTGGCGGTAATTTCGTACGACAATCAGGCGGCCATGGGTTTGCAGCCAGGAACGGTGCAGAACTGGACCGGCACCGTTGGCCATTATGGCGCCATGCTCCTGTTTATTTTGTTTGGTAAGGCATCCTACGTTCTGGGACCGCTGATGGTGTACATGGGACTGCGCGGTCTGGTGCAATCGCGCAGCGAAGATTACGTGCCCGGCATGCTGGGCTCCCTCACCATGGTAACGGCGTTATCGCTATTCTTTCATTTCTATACTCCACTAACTTATTCCGATGTGCAGGGCACCGATCCTATCAGCGGCGGCGGCGCGCTGGGATACCGAGTAGGGGAGATGCTCAAGTTTCTCTTTGGAACATACGGCGCATTCCTGGTGGCTCTGGGTATTCTTGTTCCGGGCTTTCTCTATACGTTTCGACTTCCATTTCCGGAGTTTCTAAACCTTACGCGAAATCGGCTGGGTCGGATGCGCGAGGGCGGACGAACGGGTGTGCATCGTTTGCTGTACGTACTATTCCCGCCGCCTCCCCAGAAGGTAGAGGAACCGACCGAGGAGAAAGAAGAAGTACTTACCACAGGACAGGCCGGCATGAGCTGGCATGAATACCAGGGCCTGGAGAAAGGCAACCATGGGCCCCTTAGCTACGACGACTACACGAATCAGGACGAATCCATGAAGCAACCATTATGGGAGAAGAAAGAGCAATCCTCACGAAAGCCGTGGATTGAAAAAAAGGTCATGGAGGAAAGCGAACCGTTGCGGCCCCGTAGCTGGACTCCGGAACGAATCTCTCGAAGCCATGCCGGCATGGATCCTCGCCAGGAATCGCTGCTGGAGATGGAGCATCGTCATTCCAATCGTGCCATATCGCTTGAGGACGATTCTGATGGCCTGGAACCCATGGAAGGCGAAGAAGAGGCTCTTTCCCGACCGTTACCGGACAATCCCAGCATTCCCGGCTATTTTGATCCCAGCGGCAAATCCTATCATTTTACCCGCAAGCGTCCGGCGGCATTTCGTAAAGACGACGACGGATACCTGGGAGTATTGAACTTGGAATCCTCGTTGCGAAACCCTTCGGCTCGCCAGAGTTATTTCTCGGCCGACAAGCATTCGGCTTCGGCTGTTCTGGAACGCCAGGAACTATCCCTGGATCACGACGCTGCCATTGCATTTGATGCCGCCCAGTATTCGGACGATTCGTCGCAAGATTCGCAGGCAATTTCGGATTGGCAGGAACGGGCAACGGTATCGGAACTGGAAAGCGACCATGGCTTCCATTCTCCCGCGCCCGACATGCAACGGAGCGAATCCGCCGATTCGATGGACCTGCATTCGACTTCAGACACAACCGAAGCCGACGCAGACTCTGAATCCGATTTCGCATTCGAATCAGATCTGGAATCCGAGGATTATGCATCCGGCCCGGATG
>JAGRNC010000144.1 GCA_020440935.1 Leptospiraceae bacterium
TTTGCGCGATGTAAAATACATTATCTTACACCACCAGGATCCGGACCTATGTGCAGCGGTGCCACTGTTGGAAAAGCTGATCAATCGAAGCGACCTGCAGATTGTTACACATAGTCGGATGTCGGTACTGATCAAGCATTATGGTTTAACATCCAGCTATTATAACATCGATGAAAACGATTTCATTCTGCACGCTGGCGCGAAGACATTGCAATTCTATACGACTCCGTACTGCCATTCCCCGGGAGCATTCGTCACCTATGACGAAGACACCAGGGTTCTTTTCTCCGGCGATATCTTTGGAGGCCTGGAGGACTCCTGGCATTTTCTGGCTGATGAGCATTATTTTACGCACATTGAAGGATTCCACATGGCGTACATGCCGAGCCGAGATATCCTCAACTATGCGCTCAGAAAAATTGAATCCCTGGATATTGACCTCATCGCGCCCCAGCATGGATCGGTAATTCAGCGAAAATATATCCATGAGCTTATCGAGAAGATGAAGCAGATGGAATGTGGCCTCTACATCGATCGGAAGTACGGTCACGATCTCATGCGCACCATCGAAAAATTGAACAATCTGCAAACCGAATTCGAGGTCTCGCTGGACGAAATTAAGAAGCTTAAACGCGGGCAGGACGGAGACTATTTCCTGACTACGTTGCTGATGAAGCCTCTAATGAACGAAATGAATCGCAGCGCGATCGTGAGCACCGATTGCGTCTTGATTCAGAAGAAAGCATTCTTGTTCAAGGAGCGCTTTAACCACCTGGGCGGTGACTTTAATATGACCGGTCAGATTAACTTTCGTGGTCAATGCTATACGATGTTTTTTAACGGCGACGGAATGGGCAAATCCATGCAGGGCGCTGGCGGTGCGCTGGTCATGGGAACTGTATTGAATTCGATCCTTGGACGTGCTTCGGGACCGGACAAGGCCCTGGCTATGTCTCCCGAGGCCTGGCTAAAAGAGTGCTACGAAGAGATCCAGACTCTATTTCTTTCCTTTGACGGCGCGATGATGTTCTCGGGAATCCTTGGATTGGTGAACGAGAAGTCAGGCGAGCTACTCTTTTTGAATGCGGAGCATCCATTTCTTATCCTTTACCGAAACGGTAAGGCAGAATTTGTTGATAAGGAACTGAGCATGCGAAAATTTGGAAGCCCCTCTGAATATGGCTTTCATATACATCGCTTTCAGCTAAAGGAAGGCGACGTTTTATTCGCAGGTTCGGACGGTAAAGACGATTTGAATCTCAGGCCTGGCGCTGAAACTCCGGAGATCAATTACAACTACAACCTCATTCTGCAACTTGTGGAGCAAAATCAGGGTAGGCTGAAATCTCTGGTAAAGTCTCTCTATCATGTAGGCGAGCCCACTGATGATCTCTCCATAATTCGTGTTGGCTTCAAAGAGCAGGCCAGAGTAGCCTCAGATCATGCCATTGATGAGGATTTGATCTATCGACTGAAGATCTCCAGTTTTATTCGCAATAAGAACTATCAGAAGGCTCTGGAACTCATGGAAGGAGACTCGGAAAAGCAGAATTCCGAAATCTTAATGTATCGCGGCTATTGTTTGATTCGCGAAAAGCGATATTTGAAATCTTTGAAGTACCTGACTCGCGCCCTCCAATTGAAACCCGATTATTTCCAGGCGCTGAAATATGCAGGGATGTCGCATTACTTCCTGGGAAACTATAAAAAGACCGAGGAATACTGGTCCGATGCCGTAAAATTACGACCCGATGACCGATTCCTCAAGCGCCGCTATCCGCAATTGCTGAATCGACTGGAGCGTCAGAAGGTGCTGCTGGGCCAGAAGCAGTGGACTGACTGATCGTTATTGTTCGGATTCCAGAGCCAGAATAGTAGCGAAGAGCAAAAACTTTCCTGCATCTTGGACTATGCTTGATTTCGAATCGGTGCCGGTCTCCACGCGAAACCTCGTATCGCGAGGATCGTCTAATCCCATCCCTGTTCTTTCTTCAATCCATCCAGTCCCTGTAACTGTAGCCAGTGCACCAGCCATTCGCGCACTTCTTGCTCCCCGTATCGAATGCGTGTAGTCCCGCCTTCGGCCAGTACCTCCACGCGGTGGTAGTAATCATTCTTCGCCGGGTCATAGCCCCATAGATGGGATTCCAGGTTGTAGCGATGTTCGCCGCGCATCGTTTTTCCTGACCGAAGTAGCGCCAGGACCTCCTGAACGGCCGCTTCCAGTTTCTTTCCCTCTAGTTTTTTTGGCGGCACTTTGCTATCTATGACCTTAGCCTGTATTCAATGCCATCGCCTTGGCGATTAAATCGCTTTTGTGCTTTAGCCTTCTTTCTTGATGATCCGGATCGGCTTTTGCAGCTTGCAGTTGTAGTTGCCGCTGGGAGTGCTCTCGCGGACCAGCTCTCCGTAAAGTGTGGCCATCTGGTTATGTCCTATCTCTTTGCTGGATTCATCCCACACCAGAAAATCTGTAGATTCATACTGCGAAGGCAGCTTGCGCAGCGAATTAGGTTGGGCCGCCTCTGCCACGGGAATCATTACCAGAACATTCTTCGCTTCTTGGCCCAGGCCCGGCTGGTACAGATCGATCTGGCATTCTTTACTGCTACATAGTAAGATGCCGGGGGCGTGCAAGTGTCCTTCAATCTCGACGTATTTGGCAAAGATATCAGCCCCATTCTGAGCATTGCAATCCAGCGTGCTCCAGTCCACTTTGATGGGATTACTGGTGTCAACTTTGTGGCATTGTGTGCTCGCGAACACGAGGATGGAAAGCAGGATTAGAAGCGGCGCACGGCGCGGATTACGAAACTGGATTGTTTTCATCCGCCGGACGTTAGGCTAATCAGCGAATGGGTCAACCAGGAATACGGAAAAATTTCCATTCGAATATCGCAGGGACGGCACCGCCAGCGAAAGCTCCGGGGCGTCGCAGAGAAAGTGGGTGGCGGCGACGGGGCGTTGTCGTGGTCCAATAATCCCTGCCTTCTTGAGGAAGAGGCAGGGATTATCTCTAGTTTTAACAATATCAAAAGTCAGGTAATAAGCAGTTCAGACCGATACGGCTTCGGCCCGTTTGGCTTGGCCTGCGCCCGCGGAGCTTCGCTTCGTAAATCGGAGATTTGGATCTTCGACAGGCCCTTTGCGCAGTAGCTTCACATCATCTGTATAATCCCAGGACATGAGCCACGGAAAATCGGTACCCCTGCGCGGTAATTCCTGCAGCGAACGCTGAACGTAACCTGCTCCAAAATCGAGGAGGGGACGGGTCTCCATGGCAGGGTCCGACACAGGCATGCAGATCTCGGTTCCCTGCGTATCCATATATTGGAGCAATCGGCAAAAATGCTCGCAAAGAAGGCCTACTTTCAGAGTCCAGGAGGAAGATGTGTACCCAATGGCAAAAGCAAAGTTAGGTATGCCGCTGAGCATCATTCCTTTGAATGCGACGTGATCGGGCAGGTGGACTGGCTTGCCATCCAGCTGTAGCTTGACTCCACCAAATGGCTGAAGGTTTAACCCGGTGGCCGTGATTATGATGTCCGCTTCGATTTCGCTCCCCGATTCCAGCAGCACCCCCTTCTCTGTGAAGGTCTTGATCCGGTCTGTTACTATAGAAGCTTTTCCACTTTTCAGAGTCTTAAAAAGATCTGCATCGGGTACCGCACACAGTCGTTGCTCCCAGGGATTGTACGGAGGATTAAAATGAGTATCTACCGGATAATCTTTCGGAAGCATTCCCTTGTTTACACGGCGAATAAGCCGTCGCGCGGCGTTGGGAAAATTCTGGCAGAATTTGAAGAACCATCGCTGCTTCAGTATGTTCTTTTTGCGCGTCGCTTTGAAAGCCAGGCGTTTGCCAATGAATGGCTTCAAATACTTGGCCATTTTCTCCACAGCCGGAAGGGGCATGATGTAGGTGGGCGTTCGCTGAAGCATTGTGATGTGAGCCGCATCGTCGGCCATGGCAGGAACCAGAGTAACCGCCGTCGCTCCGCTGCCTATGATCAGTACACGTTTTCCTTTGTAGTCTAGATGCTCCGGCCAATGCTGCGGATGAATGACGGGTCCCTGGAATCGCTCCCTGCCTTCGAATTGCGGGGTGAATCCCTGATCATAGCGGTAGTAACCGGCGCCGCAGAAGAGCCAGCTAGAATGAAGCTCTACCTCCTCGCCAGTGTCTTCCTTACGCACTACCACGTCCCACTGGCCTCTGCCCGAATTCCAATTTGTGGAAATTACACGATGGCGAAATCGAATGTTCGGCTTAATACCATATTGCTGCGCAGTTTCGTTGATGTACGCCTTAATAGATGCTCCATCGGCAATACCCTGGTTGCTTTCCCAGGGCTTGAAGTCATAACCAAACGTAAATAGGTCGGAGTCTGATCGAATTCCGGGATACTTGAACAGATCCCAGGTACCGCCCAGATCATCGCGTCCTTCTAGAATAGTGTAGGTCTTGTGTGGAAGTTTATCTTGAAGATGGAAGGCCGCGCCAATGCCCGATATGCCAGCGCCAACAATTATTACGTCCACCTCGTTCTGCACGAAGCCATTGCGTTCTACCATAGGTAGTACCTCTCAGTGTTCGGGGGGCTGTCTCTGGGAGCGGATGCCCCCATTCTATATTTTTATGCGGCTTCTGGCGAATCCGCCGCTAAGGACAATTACCATCTGCTGACAGGAAAACTCAATAATAATCCCTGCCAATCATGCAAGTCCTGGCAAAAAAACGAAAAAATGTGCCGAGGGCTGTGAATCCTCTGAGTCAATTTTTTTACTGAAAGAAAGACAGGAATTATCGGATTCCTGGAATCCTGGTCGACGGCCGACGGAAATAGTCGTGACGATCATGCCCATGGATCCGCGGCGAATGGCGCTCATTTCGTCCTGGATTCGTATTGACTTTTGGGACCCTGGCTCACAAAGTTTAAGGGCCGCTGTATCGCATAGAGGATTACGATGGAAGATATCACGAGTCATTGGCCCGATTTTGTGATCGTTGTATTCACACTATTTACTGCCGCACTGATGCTGCTGCAAAGCATCGGTCAGCTGCTTATTCGCCCTCGGTCCAGCGCAAATTATCTCGCTGCGGGCTTATTTGCCTGGGTGGCTGTTTTCTTAACCAATCTCAGTCTGGGGCGTGACGCCATCGTAGCCTATCTTCCGCACCTCGATGCGCTCCATGTTCCGTTCTATTTTCTTGTAGGTCCGGTTCTGAGGGCTTACGTGCTTGGCATTGTAGGCGAACGTAATTCGACCGAAGCGAAACGGACTACCACTTCGGCCGAAATGGAAGAGTCGGATGTACCCGAATGGGCGCCAACAGCCCGATCGCCGCGGTTTCGCTTTCCCGGTTACCCCATCCTGATTCCCTTTGGACTCTCGGTGCTTGCCTACCTACCGTTCTGGTTCGGGTCAGCCGACTTCAAACATACTGTGCTTCTAAATCCGCATAAGAATGGGTACTACTTCGCCTACTACCTATTGATCAATGCCATAGTTTTTTCCGGAATGATAACGGCCACCGTATCCATTGCCTTGACTGCGTACAAACTCGGACTCCATGAAATTCTGGGAAAGAAGGACAGCGGTCCCGAGTTGTGGCATCTACGATTCCTGTTAATTCTGATTGTAGCGTTGAGCATCCCGGGAATGTATTCGCAGTACATCGACAGTATCACATGGAAGAGATTCACGGTCTCTGGAGTGGCCTTTGGCATTCTATGGGTCTATTTGTTGGATTTTCGCTATCCTAGATTCTTTCGTAGCATCGATCGTCAGGTGCGTAGCCGAAAGAGAGCCGAAAAATATAACATTTCAAGAATCGGAAGTCTGGACGTTGTGGCCAAGTTGGCCGACCTCGAAAAGCTGATGACCGAAGAGCGGATCTACGCCGACGAAGATATGAATCTGGAGCGCATGGCCACCATCGCAGGTCTGGATCGCGCGCAGCTTTCAGAATTGCTCAACACCGTGCTGGGTACCGATTTTCGTAGCTACATAACCACGTTTCGCGTCGAAGAGGCCAAAAGAATGCTGATCGAGGAGTCCGAACGGGGGATCATGAGTATTGGCTTTGCCGTAGGCTTCAATTCAAAGGCCTCGTATTTTCGCAATTTTCGGGCCTATACGTCCATGACTCCATCCGAGTATCGGGCTTCCAGGGGCGTAAGTGCTGTTTCCTGAAACATAGCCTTTCTCCGAGCAAACCCCGAAAATCTGCGTTACTCGCCCCCACGGCGGGCTGCCTTTCCAATTTTGCTTTCTGACTAGAGACAAGGGATTAGTTCAGGGTCAAGAATCTAGATACTGGACCTTAGATTTTGTCCAGAATCTTGATCCAGGTCGATCATTTTCCCAATCCAGGGTAGTATTGGCTCACTTTCATCCGGTGTCGGCACTAAAAATTTCAGGGGGATGCCGATTCTGAACGGATGCTAATGTAGGGAGAGTGTGATGATTAGACGAATCGCAATCCTGGCTGGTTTGCTGGCAATGGCCAGTCC
>JAGRNC010000145.1 GCA_020440935.1 Leptospiraceae bacterium
TCGCTCAAGTCCGCATCTGCATTCTGTGCAAATGTATTTGATGGGACGCACCACTCTGGGTGAATTATTCTCCAGCATGAATTTTCCAGTCCTTTAGCTTGCCCTCTAACGTGGCAGCTGTGGCAGTCAACCGGGGTAGAAAGCGCAAAAGTATGTATTATGGTATAGGATCTGCAAGGTCCAATCGGTAAATCGACCCACAAGATAGGTAGAAAAGCGAATCCCCATCCGATTCTGGCCGCAAAATTACCTCGGATAGAGGTCTCAATTGATCGGAATGAGGGCCCTATTGAGACCTTTTTTTCCCTTTTCGACAGTGGATTCGGTGCGGGAATCTCCTTGCCTCCGTCTGTTATTGTGGTAGAGTGCACTAACCGAATTGCAGGAAACAGGGAATGAAATTTAGTCTTCATTTAGAAAATAGTGAGCTCTCTTCCAGAGAGAAGTCCCTGACCCATTTGCTCATCCGCGTAGAGACTCCGCCGGTAATGGATTCCCCGGATCGCCGTCCGCTCATAGTGGGCCTGGCCATCGACAAATCCAAGTCGATGTACGGAGAGAAGATGCAATCCGTAATAGAGGCCGCCTCGGCACTGGTGAACTGGCTTACCCGTCACGATCAACTCACAATTGTTGCTTACGACACAAACATTGAAGTGGTGCAGCCGCTGATCCCGCTCACGGACAAATATTCGGTTACCAAGAAGATCGAGCAGATCCGGGTGGGTAGCTCCACAAACTTGAGCGGTGGATGGTTACAGGCACTGCGGACCGTGGAATCGGCCAAAGCGGACAACGGATACAAGCGCGTAATTCTGCTCACGGATGGTATGGCAAATACTGGTGTGGTAAGTCCCAACGAATTAAAGAAAATCGCAAAAGATCATTACAATCGCGGCATCTCTACCACCACCATCGGTTTTGGCCGAGACTTTTCGGAAACCCTTCTAAAAGACATCGCCACAGCGGGCGGAGGAAACTTCTATTTTATTGAAGGGCCCGAGCAGGCCCATGAAGTATTTTTTCGCGAATTTGGCGACATTGCGGCCCTTTTTGGCCAGGGCCTCGAAGTACGTCTTCGCATGGCACCGGGCGTCAGCGTTAAGGAGTTCTTAAGCGATGTACCCCATGACTATCGCGATCGACAAACCGGTGAAGGCTCCACAGATTCTTCGCAGGAGACCAAAAAGGATCTAATCCTACGGCCGGGAGATTTGCGCTCCGACGATTTGCGCAATCTGGTGCTGGTACTGGAAGTGGATGGCGCCGCTGCTGCCGCCGCCTCGGGACAACCGCTGGTGGAAGCCGAGCTTTCTTTTTACAACCTTCAGGAAGACTCCAAAATGGAGCAGCACTCGGCGAATCTGGCCGGGAAATTCTCGGAAAGCCCCACCGAAGAAAGAAATCAAGATGTAAGACTGGAAAGCCTGCTTGCTGCTTCCAGTAAAGCAATGATGGAAGCTTCCCGAATTTCCGGGGAAAGAGACCTGGGCGCCGCAAGAGATGTAATTCGCCAGGCCATCCAGAGATTGAATAATAATCGCGAAGTTGAACCGGAGACCATCGATCGCATGATTGGTCGGCTCTCCGATATGGAACGAAATCTAGAAGATAACCTTATTATTGCAAGAAAACAGATGATGGCTGGGGCCTCGGATAGCCGGGCATTTCGCTCGGTGTACAAGGCAGAGGCCGGAGTACATAACAGAATTCTGGAGCATAGCCTGGAAGGGCAGCTGGACCTTTACAAATGTCCGGAGGTGAAAAATCTAGTTCGAAGACATCTGGAAAATGGTTACCGATTCATGATCTTTGATATGACGGATCTAAGTTATGTAGATTCATCCGGTATCGGTACCATGATACAGATCTCGAACTGGCTGAAAAACAGGGGCGGTCTGCTAATTCTTGTAAATGTGCAGGGAAACGTGGAAAAGCTTTTTCAGATGAGCAAGCTGGATGAGTTTTTCGTATTCAAGGATACAGTAGCCTCGGCCCGATTATTCTTACAGGAGATTATCCAATCGGCAGAAGAGTCCCGAGGCTAATCCGTGATTTCCAGTGTTTACCAATTCAATCCAAAAGTTCCGGGCTTTTGCCTGGTATAGCGCGCTACTAGTAGCCGGTCTTTTTACCACGGCGCTTGCTGCATCGCCGAGCAGTTCGCAATACACTCCGCCGGGCTATGGTCCCGGGGAGCAGGGAGACGGTAAAGGCTGGGGCATCGAAACCGGATTTACCACCATTGAAGACGATTATTACATTACCTTAAAGCCAAGCTTTGAGTTACCGCTATTCTGGGATTTTCGCATTGGTTTGCAGATCCCACTGCAAGTGCTGGTATACGATTCCGAGCCCAAAGGCACCGATAAGGTGCCCTCCATTCGCACCGGAACCTACGATACCTGGGAAGACTATTCGGAGCTTGTTACCTATTTGCGACGGGGCACCCATGGAAAATATACTCCAGGGGACTGGAACTGGTCCTTCTTCTACGGAAAAATGACCGATGGCTACATTGGCCACCGAACGATTATCGACCGATACGTTTCTACCTATGATGCATCGGTGCAAAGCCCTGGACTGATGGCTGACATAAACAATGATTGGGGCGGTCTGGAATACTTCCAATCCAATGTTCTTCGAAAACAGGTCGAGGCGGGCCGGGCTTACATTCGTCCGGTGGGCATCTTTATTTCCGGATACAACGCTTTCTTCGCGGACAATCATTCAGGAAGAGGCTTCGATTCGCGCCAGGTGGCTATGTCCATCCGAGAGAATAGAAATTCTTACTATTTTGAAACAGAACCCGATGTCAACCCTGGCCAGGAAGGCGCTCCCAATCATCCCACAATTCCGGAGCCAGGCAAAGGCGGAGCGCTACGCCAGTATCGATTGAATCGGCTTCAAGATGATCTGCGAAAGTCAAAAGTGGAATTTCAGGAACAGACCGATCCAATCACCCAGCAGACCACCGTGCAGCCCGTAGAAGTGCCGGCCAGCACCACCGATCAGGGACTCCAGGAACCAACGCCCAACACTACAACACAGCCCGGCAATGATACTACGGACTCAGATTCAGATCCTTTTGGCGCCAGCTTCTGGAGCCGATGGGCCATCGGATACACGGTGGCTCGGGACATCCAGGCTCCTCTGACACTGGAATACGATGGCTCCAATAATCTTGTGGTAGATCCCGACACTCTGCGTCCCAGGGCGCTGGACACCGAGGATCTGTACATTGTTGGTATGGACACGGAGTTTAAGCTCATATCCAACGATTGGTTGCAGCTAACTCCCTACGTGGATATAAACAAAGTTAAGGATCTGGAAAACAGCAAGGGCATTCATGCAGGCATCAACTTCGACATGGATTTCAACTGGGTTAAGATTAACCTGAAACCCGAATACCGCGAAGTTACGGCCAACTACCTTCCCGCCTATTTCGATTCCTATTATGCCATTGAACGCACCGTATACATCCCGGAGTCCGGCGATGCTAGCGGACAGACCACCACCAAGCTTGCCTATTTGAAATCTCTACCCACCGACGGCGAAAAGACCAAAGGATACTTTGTTCATGGATTGGCAGAATTCATAGGCATCCTCGCCATGGAGATGAACTTCGAAGACTACGACGGAGATTCCAATTCTGAGATCTTTGTTGGTCTGTACACTATGCCCGAAGCGCTGGGCGGATTATTCCTAAACGGCTATTACTCCAAGAAGAACTACGAAGGTTTTAGTCGTTCCTTTATTGTGGACGACAACTCTTTGCTGGCGGGCGAACTGGGATTTCTATTTAGCGGATTCTATGTAAAAGGGGTCTTCCAGCGCACCTGGCAGTATGACTCCAACGAATCCAAATACCTTCCCCAGGATGAATCCTCGGTGAAGTTTGGATTTTCCAGTTCCATGTAGCCGTTTCGAGCCGGGGGCCTACAGTTTTGTAGGTCCAGGCGGAAAGTTCTGCTGAAAATTCCGGGCCCTGCCGATCCATTCCGTATGATGGAAATCAACGGATTGCACAGCCAACTCTCCGGAATGGTCCAGCGCGGACAGCTTTCCGGTCGAAAGATCGCAGCCCTGATCGAGCTTAAAGACACAGTAGACCGATTCGCATGCTGCCAGTATGTGGAACAGGATGAGATCGATGCGCTGAAAGAGAAGTACGGCGCCGAGCCCGAGATTGTATCCTGGGGCGATTATTTCCAGACCGAAGTGGCCAGTCGGCACTTTGATATGAGCGATGCAGAATTCCTTAAGATTATTGATACAATCCGATTCGATCTGATTTCCTCCACGATGATCTTTCGCAACAAATCCGATGATTTTAAAGAGCAGGTGCGAGAAGAGGCAATCATCGCCAGCGGCATCGATGCCCAGCAATGGGGCAATGCGGAGGAGCAGTCCGCTCATATGGGCATCCTGCTCCAATACTTTGAGCAACTCAATCTCCAGGCCTGTGCCATCGCCGATGTTGACCAGCGATGGTTCGAATCATTCTTGCAACAAAGCTCCCAGAGTACAGGTTGATTGTATGCGGTTCATCGGCGTTCTTTGCATCTGCCTTCTGGCAACCGGCATAGTCGCCGAGGAACCTGGTAATCCTTCTCAGACCGATCCGCTCAATCCGGCGGATTCCAACGGTCCCAACGCTACTCCATCTACACAGGATCCTTCGGCCAAACAACCAGGCGCTCAGACCAGTATTCCCACCACTCCGGCGGGCTTTCAAAATTACCGGACCGACCGGGAGAAGCGCAACGAATCATTCAGAGCCCTTTATTCGCAGGAAGCCGATCGCAGGTTCCGCTTCATTCTGGAGCTAATTTCCGAAGGCCGCACAGAATCGGCCCGAAGCCGTCTACAGGAGTTTCTGGTCCTGTATCCCAACCATTCTATGGCGGATCGAGCCCGTAGAGAACTGGCAAACCTGGAACGGGCCGATGGGGAGTACGGGCCTGCGCTCTATCACTACGAACAATCCGCAGTCCTGGAACGGCCCGGTTCTGGAGAGGCCCGGGCTTTGCTGGAAACCGCTCGAATCCAGATTCGAGAAGGGGATTTCGACCGTGCTCGCGCTGTCTTGCAGAGTATCCAGAAGCGATTTTCCGGAACCAGAGAAGCCCAGGAAGCAGCTCTACTGGAGAAATCCTACCGATTTATAGAAAGACCCAGTCAGACCTCCGAGCGAGATAAAAATAGCCCTTCGGAGGTATCGGACTCTGAAAATCCTGCGGATTCTACCTCTGAAACGAACCGGCCGCTCTTTCCTGTGGCTGAAAAGCCCACATCCAACACCTCCGAACCCACCCAGGATCACTCTGGAATTGACACAGCCGATGGCAAACCGTCTACTGGACAAACAGCGCTGGATCGGATGGGTGAGGGCGTGGAAAAACCGGCAAAGAACCGGTCCATGCCGCCAATGGAGCCTCTCAACGGGGATATAAAAAAAAGTCCCTGAAACTGGTTGATCGTTCTACCCTTTCCGATATTGATTCTGTATATCATGGTCTTGTCGGAACAGGAGAGTATGTAGCGAGCTATGGCCTTTCAGATGGTAAATTATCGTGCCGGCTCCTACATCATTATTGAGGGGAAACGCGAAGTAGGTCACTTCTATATTGTCCGTCAGGGCAAGGTTCGCACATCCAAGGAAACTCCTGTCGCTGGCGAAGAAGGCACCACTCTACTGGGACCCGGGGACTTCTTTGGCGTGGAATCGGCCATGTCCGGGCATAGCCGCATAGAAACGGTGGTGGCACAGACCGATGTTTCGCTCATCCAGGTAAACAACGATCAATTCGGATTGCTCATCCAGAAGAATGCTCCCGTGGCCATGAAGATCATTCGATCTTTCTCCATGAAGCTCAGGGCATTCGACAGTACTATTACCCGATTATCCTTCCGCACGGCCCTCGAAGAGGATCCTTCGCACCTTTTTGACCTGGGCGAGTTCTACTTTAAAGAAGAGCGGTTCAACCATGCTGCCTATGCATTCCAGCGCTATCTGCAATGGGTTCCAAAAGGCAAGTTTGTAAGCCAGGCCAAGATGCGTCTGCAGAATATGAACAAGCCATTAAAAGCGCCAGCCTACATGGAAAAGAGCATCAATCGCACTTTTCAGGCCGACGATATGATCTTCTGCGAAAACGAGCCTGGCTTTGAACTGTACATCATTCAGGGCGGACGAGTAAAGATCACAAAGATGGTGGAAGGCCAGGAAGTGATGCTCGCTGTGCTGCAAACTGGCGATATCTTTGGCGAAATGGCTATCCTGGACAACAAGCCCCGTAGCGCCTCGGCTATCTGCGCAGAAAAGGCTACCATGCTTGCCATTAACAAAGCGAACTTTGAGGCCATGGTAAAGGCGCAGCCGCAACTTGCCACTCGTCTTATTACTTTACTTTCCGAACGAATCTGGATGGCCTACAGACAACTTGCCAACCTTATGATTTCTGATCCGGCGGGCCGATTGTACGATACACTGCTGACTCTGGCAGAGAAGAAT
>JAGRNC010000146.1 GCA_020440935.1 Leptospiraceae bacterium
GAGCGGAAAGGCAGCGAACTGGAGCCCCTCGAGATCATTGCTCTCTGGTCGGGGCGAACAGCCCGCCTGGCCGCGAAATGATGGGCGCTACGCAACGCCGCAGGCGCGGAAGTATTGCCTAGTCGGCCTGGTATTTTGGATCGAACGCTTCTCTGGCTCCTTCGCCTATGAACGTGGCCATGAGCAGAGTCAGAAAAAGTGCGGCTACCGTGGAGATCGCTATCCACGGAAAATCCAGGTTGTCCAGTCCCTGTTGCATTAGTTCCCCCCACGATGGGGTGGGGGGCGGCAGTCCAAATCCCAAAAAATCCAGCGCGGTCAAAGAGCTGATTCCGGCGATGAGGGTAAATGGAAGAATGGTAATGAGCGGAGTAAGAGCGTTAGGAAGAATCTGGCCAAAGAAAATGCGAAAGGTACCCAGGCCGGCCGCTCGGGCTGCTTTCACATAGGCAAGATCGCGAAGTTTGAAGAATTCGCCGCGCATATAGTAAGAAAGACCCACCCAGCTGAAAAGCGACATTACCACCAGAAGCATCCAGAAGTTCTGCCCATAGATTGACCCCAGAAGGATTACAACATATAGAAATGGCAGAGCCGACCACACTTCAATCAGTCTTTGCATCACGATGTCGGTGCGGCCCCCCAGGTACCCCTGGATTCCCCCCACGACCACGCCCATAAATCCGCTGAGCACTGTGAGGCATAAAGAGAATAGCATGCAAATGCGAAATCCGTACAATAATCGCGCAAAAACATCGCGGCCCAGGCTATCCGTTCCAAGAATGTGGTGAAGCGATGGAGGATGGGGAGGAGGACGCTGTCCGGCAAGATCGGCTTCCAGCGGGTCAAATCGAACCGGCGGATAGATTGCCCAGCCGTATTGAGCGAATCCCTTCCAGTCGGTTAATGCGCGATAATTAGCTTCCGTTCCGTACGGCTGCCCCAACTCTCTACCGGAGTGGAATGCCAGGAGCGGAAAATAAGTCTGACCTCTGTAGTGCATTACGATGGGTTTCTTTTCCGCTATGCATTCGCTGCCCAGCGAAAGCACAAATAGCGTGGCCAGTAGAATCAAAGAATAGTAGGCCCTGCGAATGGAGCGAAACCTTCGCCATCGCTGAACTGTAAGATCCGAAAATCTCACTGCAGTCGAATCCTTGGATCAATCATTGTGTACAAGATATCAGAAAAAAGCCGTCCCAGAAGAGTGAGGATCGACGAGATCAGAATGATTCCCATTACGACGTTATAATCGCGGCTTACTATGGAATTCCAGACAAGCAGGCCCATTCCATCGATGTCAAAGACCTTCTCTATCAAAAGGGCCCCAGCAAATACCAGAGTGAAAATTTCGCTCATTCGCGTGGCGATGGGAATCAAAGCATTCTTGAGAGCATGACGAAACAGAGCCGTTCGCGGAAGCATTCCCTTTAGCGTGGCAGTTCGCATGTAGTCCTTCTTTAGTTCTTCCAGGATACCATTCTTCATGAGCATGGTGAGAAAAGCAAATTCGCCCACCATGTAGCAGATCATCGGTAACACCATATGATGCAGAAAATCCAGAACCTTACCGCCAAAAGATAATAGTTCAAAGTTATCGGAGACAATTCCGCGCAAAGGAAACCAGTCGAGAAAACTTCCGCCCGCGAAGAAAATGATCAGCAAAATCCCCAGGGCATAGCCCGGAATCACGTACCCAATGAAAATGACGATACTGGAGATGGTGTCAAAATTGCTCTTGTGCTTTCTGGCTTTCAGAATGCCCAGGGGGATGCAAACCGCGTAACTCAAGAGAAAGGAAGTTAAGCCAAAGAATAGAGAGATTGGCATTCGCTCTACAATGACTTCAAGAACGGGGCGATTATAGGAATAGGATTCTCCCAGCGATCCGACCATGGCGCCGCCCAGCCATTTGAAATACCGAATATGAGCCGGTTGATCGAAGCCAAAGTTCTTCTTTATGTTTTCGATTTCGGAGGGCGATATGGCGGCGGCAGGATTCGCGCCCCGGGCTGCGCTGGCCGACCGGATCTGCGCAATCATTTCTTCCACCGGTCCGCCAGGAACAAATTGGATCAATACAAAGCAGGCGATGGTGATTCCCAGAATTGTGGGAATCATATAGAGCAAACGTCGCGCGATATAGTTATGCACAGTTACTCCGACTCCGCTGGCGTCTATGGTCCATCGTATTCGATGGTCGCGGGCAGGCGTTTCATTGCTTCATTGTTCTTCATGGACTTCTTCAAGAGCGCTTCTTGCTCCGGATCGACCCACCAGTATGTATTTACAGCATCATCCGAGCCGTATTTTCCCAGCGGGTACTGGGGAACTCCGTATCGATTCCAGTAAAGCATACGATGGGCATCGGCCTGCCAGAGGAGGACGTAGGGATGCATCTCGTAGAGTCGCTGGTCCATCTGACGTAGCAATTGGTCCCGGCTTGCCGGCGATGTTGCGGTCTGAAACTTTGCGATTAATTCATCAATTTTCTCATCCCGGACTCCCGGAAGATTGATGGAGCCTTTTGGGTCAGCCGTTGTAGAATGCCACATTGGTTTGGGATCCTTGAGTCTACCGGCTCCCCAGTTAATCCAATACAGGTCGAAATCAAAATCATCCAGTCGCTTACGCGCAGTGCTCAGGCTGACCTGATCAATGGTGGCCTCAATGCCTACGGATTTGAGATCCTGGAGATAGATGTTTAGATGGCGAAGGTCCGAGCCGCTTTGCAAGAAGCGAACGGAAAGAACCTGGCCGTCTTTTTCAAGCAGGCCCTGATCATTTGGCTTGTATCCTGCTTCGGCCAGGAGTTTGCGAGCCTGGTCCGAATCAAACTTAATGACGGGAACCGATGGATTGACGTAGCCGGGATACAGATCGGGAAAATAGGAGTTTAGCAAGACGTACTCTTCGTACATTAGCTTCTTGTTCATCAACGAACGATTCAACAAGTAGGCCAGCGCCTTGCGAACGCGCACATCCTGGAACTTCTCGCGCCGCAGGTTTATGGCAAATCCCTGGAAGCCCCGGGGGATCCGATTATAGATTTTTTGCCTGGCCATCCAGCCTTTCTGCACTTCCTCGGGATGTGTTTTTACCGCCCAAATAGAGGCCGTGTGGACGGGAAAATAGTCGAATTCGCCTTTCTTAAAGGCTTCCAGGGCCTTGTTACGATCTTCTATAAAGCGATAGCGAATGTAGTCGAAATTGTACTTACCGCGGTTGTATTTGAGCACCCGGCCCCAGTAGTCGCCGCGACGCTTTAGCAAGACAAAGCGATTCACCTTATTCTGCACCAGTTCGTACGGACCGCTTACAACGTGGAATTCCTGGATATTGTTGAAGTTCTTTCCTTCCAGATCATGCTTCGGCAAGGCCATAAGGCTCCCTGCATCCCAGAAATTCTGCCAGTGTTCTTCTTTGGCTCGAATGCTTACCGTATGATCGTCCACCGCTACCGGTCTTTCGAATCTGCTCAAGGTCACCCGAAAGACTGCAGTGTTGTTTTTGGGATTCATCATTGTATCGTAGTAGAAAATGAAATCCTCGGCCGTGATAGGTTTGCCATCGCTCCAACGGGCTTCTTTTCGAATGTGGAATTTGAATTCCATCCCGTCGGAACTGGTTTCCCAGGAGTCGGCCAGGATTCCCACCGGTTCTTCTTTTACAGAGTGCATTACGATCAGGCTCTCAAATTGCATTCCTGTAATTTCAGCGGAAACCGTATTGGTATCGAGCCAGTAATTGAGCGACTTGGGGTAGGCGGAACCCCAGACATTGTTGACCCCGCCTTTTACTGCCCCGGGATCGGCCATGGGATCGGCGGGGCCAACAGGCAGCCCTTCCAGCGGTACATCCTTTACAGGCTCGAGCTGGATTTCCTTTTCTTCTCCGCAATGGACAATTAGGATGACGGCGCAAACCAGTGGGAGTACGTTTCGAAAGAACAAACCTTTCATGGGTGCAATGATTTTCTCTGGCCTGCAGGGATGTCAAACATGCATTTAATTTTTGGCGGAAATCGCATGTACATGGCTCTATCGAATCGACATAAAATAAAGAGGAAACTACGGACTATCGGGCCGGCGGCGCTTGGACTTATGATTCTGTGCGGGGTAGGTTGCGACTATCCTCTGAATCATCCGTACCCGGAAACCAGAGGAAAGAATTGGCACCTTGTGGCTATGGCCAGCGAACCCTCCACCATGAATACCGTGCGAATGGCGGATGGGGAATCGGTGGCGGTTGCATCCAACCTGGTGGTCACCCCTTTTCGATACGCGTACCTGACCAGGCCGATCACCCTGGAGCCATATCTGGCAAAGCGCATTCCGAAAATCCACGCAGATACTCTGAATGGTAAACAGGTCTATTCCATGGAGCTCGAACTGGAAAAGCGTTACTACGCTCCCGTTTTTCAATGCCTCCAGGACAACAAAGCCGATGCGAAGGGTCGACCGATCCTCGCGCAGGATCTGGAACTAATGCTCAAGCGAAATGCGGACCCTGCCAATGAGGCTTTCATGATCAGTTTATTGACTGATAGCATCGTAGGCTTTGCGGAATACAACGCATACATTTCACAGGAGCGAAAAGAAGCCGGCATTGCCGCAAAATCCGCAGTAGAGCAGGCAGATATTCTAAGAAAGATATACTCCAGGCCAATGGAGGGAGTTCGAGTGCTTTCCGACGACAGACTGCGCATCTACTTGAAACGACCCATAGATCGCATCCTATATTTCTTTGCTTTTGTATCGTCGGCGCCGATTCCGGAACAATGCTGGTATCATCTCAATGGATTAGAAAAGAATCAGCATGCGCTGGATCAGAAGATCGTTTCCTCCGGGCCGTACTTTCTGGAATCCTGGATGCCCCGCGATCGGATCGTACTGCAAAGAAATACTCTCTACAACGAGACGTTTCCCGAATTGCCTCCGGACTCTGCGTTGCCGGATTCGCTTCGCAACAGTGTAGAAAGAAAGGATGCATTCGCCGCACTGCAAGGGCGGCAATTACCATTCATCGACCGAATCGTCTTCTATTTGATTCAATCTGGATCCACCGTTTGGACTCTGTTCGACCAGGGCTACCAGGATCGCGTGGCGCTCACTCGGGATTCTTACGATGGAGTACTGGAGGGCGGGGAACTAAAGCAGGATTACCAGGAGCGTGGCGTAACTTTGAGTATAGAAACGGAACTGGCAACCTTTGGCTGGATCTTTAACCTGGAAGACCCCGTGATTGGACCAAACCTGGCGCTGCGCAAGGCCATTCGTTGTTCCATCGACGTGCCCGAGCTAATCGAAAGGTTCTTCCATGGCAGGGCCCTGGAAGCCCACGGTCTCATCCCTCCGGGCATCGAAGGCTATCAGCCGGCTCCACGGTCGGGACAGAAATGCGGCCCGGAGGAAGGAAAGGCCTGGCTTCGCAAAGCTGGCTATGCGAACGGAATCGATCCTTCCACCGGAAAGCCTCTGGTGCTACGACTCATTGACGTGCCTCGCCCGGGTGCATCTAGCTTTCATAATTTTCTCGTGGAGAGTCTTCAGTCCATTGGCATTCGCCTGCAAGTGGACCTGTACGACGGGCCAACCTACTATGAAAAGCGAATGAAGCGAAAGTTTCAGATGTCTACCTGGGGTTGGGGAGCGGATTACCCGGACCCGCAGAATTTCTTTCAGCTGTTCTACGGTCCAAACAGCCAAAATACATACAACGAATCCCATTTTAGAAATGCGGCTTTTGATGCTGCTTACCGCGCGCTGGAAACCGAAGATCCTCGGCTGCGTAGTCAAACCATAGAACAAATGAATGGGATCATTGATTCCGAGCTGCCAGTACTTCTGTTATTTCACCGGCTCACTTTTGGTGTTTCGCAGCCCTGGATGGGTCCAATCGAACCCCATCCAATGGGGCTTAACTTAATGCAGTATCGTACTCTGGACGTTCGCATGCGCGACGAAATGCAGGATCAAATCAATTCATTCTGATTTTCTGCCGATTCGTATCTCTGCGCTACCGGATTCCGAGTGGACGTGCTGCAGCGCCTGCTCGATGAGCAGAGTTTTTAATTCGTCTTCGGTGTAGCCCAGACGCGACGCGTAACGCTCCACAATCGCCTGGAATGCATGGTTGGAGAGGAAAGGATGCTGGTGTTCGTCCATCACTACTAAACCGTCCGGGATGACTTCCAGAATCTTTGCTATGAAGGTCTGGAACTCTGATTCGGTTCGACGCAGATCTTCTTGCACGCGCAGTCGTTCTCGACGGACTCGGGCATTTTGTATTTCGCGGCTGACCACCGGCATCAATCGATCCAGTCGGTCCTTCATCACGAAATCGGTGGCGCCCGCCTTCATCATCGAAACCACCGTTTCTTCGCCGATCTTTCCCGAAACCAGAACGAATGGCACTTCTCGGTCCACAGCGCGAATTAACTGCAACGCTTCCTGGCAGTCAAGGTTGGGCATGTAATAGTCGGAAAGTACT
>JAGRNC010000147.1 GCA_020440935.1 Leptospiraceae bacterium
CTATAGTAAGCGCGGCATTGCGCGCGCCAAGCTGGAGCTAATGCCCCACTGCACTCGTAGCCTCACCTTTCCCGCCGACGGCATCGGAAAATCGCATCTATTGCGTTTGCAACGGAGCAATCCTATCGCGGTGCAAATCTTTGGAGGGCCCAAGGGCTGGACCTCCATTCCCGCCGTGGTGTCGGCCGGGTTCAGGGCAGATTCGGCCCGGGCCATCGCAAACGGGGCGTCGGCTATTGGCCCGGCGCCTGCATCGGGCACACAGATCCAACCCTGGAAAGAATTTCATTTCATTGATCTGCAATACGATGCTCAAGGATTGCGTTTTCGGATTGGCAACGAGGATTCCACTACCGGGCCTATCATTGAAAACAGACACTATTCCTCGGCGGTGCAGGCAAGCAACCTGCTGGGATGTCTGGCTGTGCTGCAAGCCTCGGGTTTTTCCGCGGAGCAGCTTCAGTCGGTGGCTTCTGCGGCCCGACCGAGCTCCTCCGGCCGATTTACGGTGCACCGAGCCTCCCATCGAATCCTGGTCGACGACTCCTACAATGCAAACCCGGACTCCTTTCTGGCCGCCCTGGAATCGCTGCGCAAGATGGCTCCGCAGGGTAGGCTTTTATGTCTGGCCGGCGCCATGGCCGAATTGGGAGCCAGGGCCGAAGAAGCGCACCTGGAAGTGGGCCGCCGCTGTAAAGATCTGGACATAGAGCTAAAGGCCTGCGGCCATCCGGTGGCTAAATTCTACAGAGATCCCATGGAGTCCGAGGCCAGCCAGGGGAATGGGTTTTTCTTCGCGGATAGCTCGGAGCTTGCCGATCATATATACAGAAATCCGCAGGAATATTTGTCCTACGATGGCATCCTGGCCAAAGGCTCTCGTAGTGCCCGAATGGAGCGCGCCTGCGAGGCGCTTATGCGAATCGGTTATGTTTGAATATCTTTATAGTCACTTTGATATGCCCGGCTTCTTCCGCCTGTTTGGTTATGTGAGCTTTCGGGCCCTTCTGGCCGGCTTGTTTTCTATGACCATTTCTTTTCTGGTGGGCGAGCCGGTAATTCGATGGCTTACCGGTTTGAAATTTAGAGAAACGATTCGCGATGACGGTCCATCGTCGCATGCAGCTAAAGCGGGAACGCCCACTATGGGCGGTCTTTTAATTCTATTGAGCCTTACCATCGCATGCTTACTGTTTGGTAATTTTTCCAATCTGCACTTTAATCTGATCCTCATATGCACCCTGGCGCTGGGCGGTATTGGCTTCTGGGACGATTACTCCAAGGTAGTGCTCAAGAAAAAAGGTGGGATGAGCGCCCGAACCAAGATGGTTTTAACCATAATTGTGGCCGCTTTCTTCATTTACATGTATTTCAGTTTCACTCCCGCTGAAGTGGCACGCAAAGAAGGCATCAATTATGGTACCACCGATCTATTCCTTCCATTTGTGAAAGGCCCGGTCTGGGTCATGCCTGTTATTCTGGCCATTGGATTCTGGCTCTGTGTTATTCTGGGCACGGTGCATGGGGTGAATCTGACCGATGGGCTGGACGGTCTGGCCATCGGCAATGTATCCATTGTAACTGTAACCTTTGGTCTGCTCGCCTATCTTACCGGTTCTCCCAAGCTGGCCGATTACCTGAATATACCGGTGGTCACGGGAGCACACGAAATCAGCGTTTTTCTGGCGGCGCTGGCCGGCGCGGGCATAGGATTTCTATGGTTTAATGCAGCCCCGGCACGAATCTTTATGGGCGATACAGGATCTCTGTCCCTGGGCGGGGCGCTGGGCATGGCGGCCATTGTACTCAAGAAGGAAGTTCTGCTGCTTGTTGCAGGAGGAATCTTCGTCATGGAGGCCCTCTCGGTCATTCTGCAGGTAGGAAGCTATAAACTGCGCAAGAAGCGAATCTTCAAAATGGCTCCGTTGCATCATCATTTCGAAGAGATTGGATGGCCAGAGACCAGAATTGTGATTCGATTCTGGTTGATCGGTCTAATTCTCAGTCTTGTATCGCTTTCCACTTTGCGGATTCAGTAAGCGATGGCATCGTTTCTGGACAGAAAGAAGGTTCTCGTTCTGGGCGCCATGGGACGGTCCGGAAAGGCGATCACAGAATTGCTAACCGATTGCGGTGCAGTTGTTGCGATTACGGATACAAATACCGATGGCAATCCCCCGGTTCCTGTGGAGAAGGACTTTCGACCTGCGCAGGGGCTGGATCTGCTGGATGAATTCAAGCCCGATGTGCTGGTTACTGCGCCAGGGATTCCTTTTTCTTTGCCCATCTTCGAAGCCGCCGAGTCCCGAGGAATCGAAGTGTACGGCGAAATGGATCTATCTTTTCGAATCATGGAAGAAAGGGGAGCGCATCCGTACGTCTTTGCTATTACAGGCACCGACGGTAAATCCACATCGGTAAGTCTTCTCGAACATCTGGTTCGCGGATTGCGATTTGCCCCCTCGGTAGTAGCCTGCGGCAACATCGGTCTGCCGCTTTCCCAGGTTATTCTCGATGGAACTCCCGATCTGCTGGTCGTGGAATGTTCCAGCTTTCAACTGGAACGAATTCATTATTTCCATGCTCAAAGCGCCAGTATCCTGAATCTGGCCGATGCGCATCTTGATCGCTATGAAAGCATCCAGGAATACGGCGAAGCAAAAGTAAATATTGGATTGTATCAGGGAAGCTTCGATCTTCTGGTTCTATCGGAGGATTTTCCGTCCCTGCCTGGACTTTCGCGACTACATGGCCGGATCGAGAGATTGGATGTGCAAAGTTTTGCTCCATCGGTAGAGAATCTTCTTGAGAGATTGCCCATTCCCGGCCAGCATAATCGGTGGAACCTGATGTTCTGTTTGCGGATGCTGCAGGATTATTTTCAGCGCAACGGAATGATCTGGGAAGATTACGTGCCGGATCTGGAAAGCGCCATTGCAAACTTTCGCGGTCTGCCCCATCGTATGGAGATTGTGGCCCAGAAGAATGGGTTGCTGTTTATAAACGATAGCAAAGCCACGACAATTCAATCGGCCCTGGTAGCATTTCATTCCTTCGAGAATCGGCCATTGCATCTTCTGATGGGTGGACTTGATAAACACTCGGATTTTCATGCTTTCGCCGGCGGCCATGCACGCATTTATCCCTTCGGCCAGGCCGGACGTCGGGTGGCGGAGCATACTGGCGCCGAAGAATGTTTTGAAACTCTGGAAGAGGCCTTTTACAGCGCCTGCGAACATGCCCATGCATCGTTGCCAGCGTTGCAGACAAATCAGGAAAATGGTCCTGTAATCTTGCTAAGCCCGGGATGCGCTTCGCAAGATGCCTACAAAAACTACGAAGAAAGAGGAAAGCATTTTAGAGAACTGGCGGAGTCCTACAAATGAGAAAGCCGGATCTCTGGATTTTCCTGAACACCCTGGCGCTGGGCGGTTGCGGGCTTCTGTTCTTGCTTTCTGCATCGGCTTTGCAAGCCAATCTCGATTTGGACGATCCGTACTACTATGCGAATCGCCAGGCTATCTTTAGCGTGGCTGGAGTGATTGGTTTTTTTATCATTGCAGGCCTTGCTCCTTCGCTTCTCAAGAAGCTGGCGCTCCCTTCCATGTTGCTTTCGCTCTTTCTGCTGGCTCTGGTATTTGTTCCGGGAATTGGCCGGTCGGTGGCCTCCAGTCGCGATAGCTTTCATCGCTGGATTGATCTGGGGTTTTTCTCTTTCCAACCTTCTGAATTTGCAAAGATCGCTCTCGTCTTATATCTTTCCCGACTACTGCAAGATCGAAAAGGGCAATTCGAGACATTTTCCATGAAGGAATTGCTACGATCGTTAATCATCGTTGGATCGGTGCTCGGTGCCATTCTGCTGGAGCCGCAGTACGGCACCACGTTAACTTTGATTACGGTTATTGCTGTATTGATCTATGTTGCCGGTTTTCCCGTCCTTCGCCTGGTGCTTCTTGGCGCGTCCATGCTTCCGATTCTGGCCATGCTTCTGGTTCTCTGGGAGTATCGATTCGAGCGATTCAAGGTCTGGCTGGACCCATACGCATTTCGATACTCCGGCGGATACCAGCTGGTGACCGCTTTTCGGTCCTTTGGCGAAGGCGGATGGTTTGGCCAGGAACTGGCATCTGGATTCGGTCATAGATATCTAACTTTTGGCCATACGGACTTTGTACTTGCTCTGTTTTCGGAGGACTACGGATTTTTAGGCGTTGGAATCCTTCTGGCAATGTATCTGGCGCTATTCTGGAGATCTGTGATTTTGCTACGTCGTCAAAAAGATGAGTATCTATTTTTGCTCGGAGCCAGCGCATTAACCATTCTGTTTTTGCAGGTGATCGTAAACCTGTTTGTGGTCACCGGCCTGGTACCTACTACAGGTATTAGTTTGCCGTTCGTCAGCTATGGCGGCTCGTCGCTTATTGTTTCTTACCTCCTGGCCGGACTGATCTGGCAGGCCACCGCAATGCCCGAGCCTGTGCGGCAGGCTGCCCCGCCGATGCGAACAGCCGCTTCGCAACCTCCGGCCGAGAAACCTTTGCCTGTAGCAAGCGGGCCCGCGAGATAGTGGAATGAGAGCATTAATCGTTGCAGGCGGAACGGGAGGTCATCTATCTCCTGGAACAGCTCTGGCTACCGAATTTTTTCTGGCAGGCGAAGAGGTGGAGTTTCTCAGTCTCGAAAAGAACCGCAACTACCCCGATCTCGCTTCTGCTCCGTTTGCCGTCCATTACTAC
The DNA here is from genome assembly GCA_020440935.1 of Leptospiraceae bacterium. Classification (GTDB taxonomy): domain Bacteria; phylum Spirochaetota; class Leptospiria; order Leptospirales; family Leptonemataceae; genus UBA3465. The sequence goes on from JAGRNC010000147.1 coordinate 4,740, forward strand.
AATGCTCCTTCCTTGCAGCGCAAACCTTCCGCACTATTATTTCCGTTTCGATTAATCAAGGCAATGTATGTCTGTTCTTCGCTGGTGCGAAAAGCGCAAGCTGTGGTGTTGATGGGCGGATTTCCCTGTTTGCCAGCCGGTCTGATGGCGCGGTTGTATCGCCGACCAGTTTTTCTATGCGAACAGAATGCAGTTATGGGAAGGGCCAACCGATTCTTTGCCCAAAGGGCAACCACAGTATTTCTAACTTTTCCGCTAAGCGGTCGAAATCATCCCGCCGATTGGCCGGTATTGGGGAATCCGGTGCGTAGAAAATTCCTGGAACGCACCGGACATAGCGCCGCACTGCTGGGCTCTGGGTCCGCAAGTAAAAGAAAAGCCGGCGACGCGGCGAAAGATCTGGCGGGAAAAGGTTCGAATCCAGGTAAGAAAGGGAAGCGACAAACCATCCTTGTTGCGGGGGGCAGCCAGGGGGCCCGCCAGCTAAACGAAATGGTTCTGGATCTGGCAAAACGATTCGCTGAAGATTTCAACAAGTATGATTGGGTAATTCAGGTGGGCCTGGCCAATGAAGCTGCGATGAAGGAAGCGTTCGCCGCGTATACGAATGCCACAGTTATTGGCTTTGATCCAGACATTCATCGATACTATGCCGAGGCTGATTTGTTGCTATGTCGCAGTGGCGCTGGCGTGCTAACCGAAGCTTTTTTATTTGGACTGCCCTGTATTCTGGTGCCTTATCCATTCGCTACCGACGGGCATCAGAAAGAGAATGCAATGTATGCAAAGATCGGCGGAGCGGCCGAACTCATCGATACCCGGCAAAGCGATGCGGAACCCTTGCATGAAATACTGATCACTTTAGATAAGGCAAAGTTAGATAGGATGGCGGAGGCCAGTAAAGCGCTAGCGCGTCCTCAGGCAGCGAGTGCCATTATGCAGCGTATTAGAAAGGAACTGTAGCGGAAATAACGGTTCGGAGCGATGCGGCCGCTAAATAGGGAGCAGCGAAAGAAAGCCGAGCTCCGCAGAGCCCGGCTAGATGGCCCGATGGCGCTTATTCCATGCCGGCGGGTTCTTCTTCGTTTACTTCATACACATCATAATCCGATTGTCTAAAACCGGTTACGATAGCATCAGATATTCCCACATAAACAGATTTCCCGGTCTTCATTACATCGTAAATGTGTTTGGCCATTTGCTCATTGGTGACCGAGAACGGATGTACCTTGCCGGTCTTTTCGTCCAGATAGAGCCCTTCGTAGGTGCCCACTGCCGTTCCCTGGTAGGCAAGTTTCAGGAAACGCCCTTTGAACGAGAACTGGCGTGAACCAGTTTTGCTTACCTGGAGTTTAGGCGCCGGGCTGGCCGCTTCTGGGGAGGGCATGATTGCATTTGTAATCTCGAAGTCTGTATTCAGTCCCAGACTTTCGATTCGATGGATTCGGTACTGGATCAAAAAGGATTCATCCTTATGCTGCTGCAGAAAGTTGACCACTTCTTTGTTTTCCGGCCGCACGCTGAATGCAATGGTTCTATCCAGAGGGGTATAACACTCGTAATCATCTTCCGAGCATTGCTCATCCTTCTGGTATCCGGTTACCACGATTTCGCCTTCGTACGAATCGAAAATAATACCCTGGCTCTCAACTTTATTGAGCTTCTTCACTACCATCCAGCCTTCGGCGTAAGTACCAATGGCCATGATGGGTGTT
>JAGRNC010000148.1 GCA_020440935.1 Leptospiraceae bacterium
TGGAACTATTTGAAAATAGTGGAGTAGGGCATTTTGAATCCGACTCGGATTCGTTGGCGCTGTATAGAGACGAAGAAGAAATATCCGATGATCTCTATGAAGAGTTAGACGAAGCATACGAAGATTGGATGGACGAAGCGAAGAGCGCAAAGCGCAAAGCGAAGCAGTCAGAAAGCATGCAGCGTATTCTTGAATCGATGCCCGCCGAAGCGCCGGCCATTCGCGCAGGTTTGCGCTGGATGTTTGCATCGGAAGTAGAAATAGAACTGGCGGCAGACGCTCGGGAACTATCGCTTCGCAACTGGGATGAGGACGAATTATTCTCCGGGCCGGAATGGTTTCCGCGCAAGGGATATGGTCCCATGATTTCCTATTTAGCCCGGGGCCTGGATATTTCTCTAGGATCGTCGGTAAAGGCCATATCGCGCACGGGAAAAAAGGTTAAGGTCGAAAGCAGCACCGGTACACTGGAAGCCGATGCGGTGATCGTAACTGTCTCCCTGGGTGTTTTGCAATCCGGCGCCATTCGATTTGATCCCGCCCTGTCTGAAGAAAAGCGGGATGCCTTGAGTCGCATGCGAATGGGTACGATGATGAAAACCGTTCTGGAGTTTCCAAAATCGTTCTGGCCCGATGTCCATCGCATGGGTTCGCTCGATAACGATAACCCAATCATGGAATTCTGGAATCTGAAGCCGCTACACAATCGCCCGGTGCTGGTCGGGCTTAGCGCCGGGAACCGCGCCCGTGAGCTGGAACAGGCATCCGATGCCACCGTTCGTGAAATTGCCATGGAAAATCTACGCAGCATGTTCGGAAAGATTCCCGATTCCGGAAAGATGCTTAGAACCCGCTGGTACTCCAATCCGTTGACCAAAGGTTCTTACTCGATGATTGCAGCCGGAAGCAGCCTGGACGATCATGCGACGATGGGCGAAATGGACGATGATCGAATTGTGCTGGCGGGCGAGGGTTGCAACGGGCAGTATCCATCCACAGTGCACGGAGCAGTTCTATCGGCCAGGAAGGCAGCACGACAGATACTTCGTGCACTTTCCTGACCTACAGTGCGATGCGACGACAGGGCTTTATCTGGGTCCTCCTCTACATCCAGACCACTCCTTAGGTCCCGGTCTCGTTTCCTTTTAGAGACCTGGCCCGGTAGAAGGAGAGTACTTACTGCATGGGAAGGATTCCTATGCGATCATTGTGCAGGCTTCCCAGGTACAAGTTTTTTCCGTCATCTTTTGCTCCCGTAACTTCCTTGAGGTTTTCTCCAGATGGATCCTGGAAACTGCGAAGGTACTGGTCATCGCCATCGATCTCTAAGACAAAGCCGTAGGGTTTGGGTTTGGGCCAGAGGAATTTGGGAAGTCTGGAGACGATCTTCTTCAGAAATGGATGGGGATGCAAAAAGTCCATTACTGGATTTCGCACAGTGAACAGGCAGAGCCAAAAACTTCCACGGCTGGAGCGGGCGATGTTATCCGGGAACCCTGGTAGGTTGTCGGCCACCACTTCCATTTCTCCTTTGCGCGGACCTTTTAGCCAGTATCGGTTCACCCTGTATCGATAGGTTTCGTTGAGCAGCAGGTACGATTCGTCTGGAGCAAGAGCCACTCCGTTGGCAAAATACAGTCCATCGCGCAGCACTGTAGTCTGTCCGGTTTGTGGATCATATTTGAGTAATCTTCCGTGTGGTTTGGCTTCCAGCAGGTCGTACAGATACTCGCCGACGCCAAATCGATCGCTGGCATCCGAGAAGTACACGGTGCCGTTTGACGATACATCCAGGTGATCGGTAAAACCAAAAGGTGTGCCGTTGGCTCCGGTGGAAAGAGTTCGGATATTTCCTTCCATGCTAATTTGTAGAAGGCCTTTGATACCATCGGCCACATAGAGGCCACCCGGTCCGAACGCCAGCCCCAGAGGTCTTCCCCCGGTTTGCGCGAATTCCTCTGGTACTTGATCGGATACATCCTGGGCCGGGTCAAATCGCACAATGCGACCATCGGCGAGTCCACCGTAGACCAGACCGTCGGGTCCAATAGCCACGTCTTCGGGCCCCTGTATCTGTCCTTTTAAAGCAAGCGTGGCCTGCTTTAAGAGTTCGTTGGGTTTCAGGGGGCCTTCCATGGCTGGCGCTTCGGGCGGAGAATAAGCAAGAGGCTCAATGGGAGTCCCGGCAAAAAGCAGATGACCTACAATGGCAACGATCAGTATGGCAATGCCGGCATAGACCTTGTTTTTAAAAGAAGCCTTCATACCAGGATTGTTTCATGGATTCCATGCATGTAAAGCACTTGGTCGGTCGATGGCGCGTCGGAGGTCCAAAAAGCGTACACATGAAAACTCGAGTTTCCTCCGCTAATCGGATCATGGATTTGCGAATAGGTCTGGTTGTCCGCCGGCGGCGCGTAGAAAGAGATCTTTGCGTGGCGCCGAGACTTTGCCCGGAATGCCCGCGCGGTGGACCGAAGAGCGGACTCTAAGATGGATCAGATTTGCGTAGTTACCGGAACCGCTCATTCGGTGGCCAAAGCGTGGATCGTTTGCTTTGCCGTTTCGCACCGATTGGATCAGATGCAGGATTCGGTCCTTCTTTTCCGGGTAATAACGATTCAGCCATTCGATAAACAGATCTTTCACTTCATAGGGAAGTCGCAACAGGATATGGTGCAACCAGAGTGCGCCCGCAGCTGCCGATTCCGCAACGATTCCTTCAATTTCGCGATCATTAAGTCCGGGAACGACCGGCGCCAGCAATACGCCTGCGGGAACACCGGCGCTGCGAAGGCTCTTCAGGGCACGAAGACGTTGAGCGGGAGCACTGGCCCTGGGCTCCCAGCGATGCGCCAGATCCGGATCAAGGGAGGTAATGGACAGGTTGATCGAGATTAACTCTCTGGACGCTAGCAATGTAATTAGATCCAGATCGCGGAGTAGAAGAGCATTCTTTGTAGTAATGGAAACTGGATGATTGTATTCCACGCATAGCTTTAGGATTTCGCGAACGATTTGTTCCTGTTTTTCCGCGGGCTGGTAAGGATCCGTATTGGAACCAAGCACAATGGTATCCACAGTGTAGGTTTTCTTATGAAATTCCTTTTTGAGTAGCTCCGCGGCGTTTCGCTTGGCGAATATCTTGGTCTCGAAGTCTCGACCGGGGGAGAGGTCCACGAAGGCATGCGAAGGACGGGCATAACAATAGATGCAGCCATGTTCGCATCCCCGGTACGGGTTGATGCTACGATTGAATGGCACATCGGGAGAGTCATTCCTGGTCAGGATGGATCGTGCTTTTTCTTCGATTATTGTGGTGTCCTGCCGCAAACTTTCCGGCTCCGACTCCCAGGCAATGTCGGTGGCTTCTCCGGCGGACTCGGCAACCGTGGATATTTCTTTTTCCCGGATGTAGTTTTGAAAACGACCGGGAGGCGAAGATAGCGCTCCTCGTCCTGCATTGGGATGTCCGGCTGGCTGCATACTAAATGTATGAGTAGTGGTCTGTTGTGTCCCTTGCAACCAAAAAAAAACGAGAAATGACTGTTCCGCACCGTGGGTACTGCCTGCGGCCATCGCTGCGCATTACGAATTGGTGCGAATCAAGAAACTGGATATCAGGATTGCGAATCGGGCGGAGTCTGACCCATGGGATCGTCGCCGACATCAAATGGTCGGACAATGGGTTGCGAAAGCTGCTGGCATTCTACCAGCAATCGTTCCAGACGATTCTTGAGCTCCCCGAGAAGTGCCTCAATGCCCGATTTGCGGTTTTCCTTATACCTGGAATAGTATTCGCCAAGCGAAATGGGCTCGGTAAATCGCACGTGCGCTTTTCTACCGCGGGCTGACGTTTTCCCAAGCACAAAAGTCTCGTAACGACCAAGCCACTCATAGAATCGTTCGGCGGTAGGATAGGAAATCAAATATTCCGGGCGGGTCACAATGAAAAGATATGCTTTTTCGCATTCCTTTTGCGCCCATTTAAGCGTTTCCTCATCCACCGATGGAAGTCGTGGATCCGGATACTCCACGGAGATCATTTCTAGAATACTCAAAAGGAAGCGCAGTTTTTCTATGGCATCGGCGCTACGATTGTAGCCTTTTACCTGGATACGATCGGCGACCTGGTCCAGAACGGCATGGCGTACTCGACCCACGCGATAGTCCCAATCCTTCAACGAAGCCGCTGCGATCTGATAATCTGCCTCGCATTGTTCCAGAACGATTCTACCGATTGTGAGGAACCTGCGAAGTAGATTCTTGTTAGCCGGATCAATTCCAAGCTTTCTTTCCAGTTTCTTAACCGATGAGTGGAGGTCGCCCTTGATGGAAGCATCGGTACCGGAATAAACATATTTAACGAAGGCAGGCAGTACTTTAATGTCCGCGCCCGGGTCCATCTTTCGGGCATCCTCCAGACCCCAGAAACCAATTTGGGCGATACCGGGTTGCAATGGAAGAAGGTTATCGTTTTCGCCGCTGGTGGGTTCGCCTTCGGGATAGACTACAAGCTTGCCGCCATCGTGAGCCAGAATTCCCCGAGACATCTTTATGCTTTCGCGGTCGGCGGTGCCGGCCAGCACCGAATAGGCGCCGACTCCCTGAATGACGCGTCCCACAACGCCATTCGCCCAATCAAATACCTGCCGTGCGGCCATATAATGAAAACGTGCGCCCATGGCCTTGGCCACTGCATACGCTACGGGCGGCTCGGAGACGGTGGGGTGATTGCTACAATAGAGGATCCGTTCTTTTCGCAGGTCCCGGAGCATCTTTTGATCTTCGGGCAAAATGACGACGCCTTCCAGGTTCTGTACAAAGCGTAGCAAAACGGGCAGGGAGAAGTCAATGCCCCAGGCAAGAGGCAGGGAAAAACCGGGAGGAATAAATGGCTCCATAAGCGTGCGAAACTATGTAATTAGACCTATTTGGGAAAATGTAAAGGAATTTTCGGCTGTCAGGGACCTATCTTCTTGAGGTATCCTGAAATGAAAGGAAGAGCATGGCGCCGGATTTCCGCGTATACCTCTTTCTTGAAAGGAATAATGTTCTGGGCCAGTTGGTCTAGATCCATCCAGCAAACGCTCCTGAATTCTCGTTCGTGGACATCCAGGTCGAGATCCTCGGGGAGCCCATTCCAAAAGAAGTAGAACCATTTCTGAGTCTGTCCCCTGTATTTTTTGAGCTTTTTGGGGATGTCTTCCGGGAATTCGTAGTTAAGCCAGGCTGGAATCTCGCCAACGGGGGCCTCCAGTTTCAGACCCACCTCTTCATAAAGTTCGCGCAGCGCTGCCGCTCTGGGCTCCTCCCCTTCGTCGATGCCGCCCTGGGGTAGCTGAAAGTGTCCGGGATACTCGATTCTATCACCCGCAAGTACTTTGCCTGCAGCGTTAAAAACAATCATTCCAGCATTCTTTCGGTAGGGTTTTGCCATTGAATTTCCCGAGAACTGAATTATATAGATTTTGCGCGTTCTTGCAATCCCGAAATTCTCTTGAATACAAGCACTTCTTGGGAAAAATGCCCGATCTGGAATCGAAAATGGCAGATAAGAAACATTCGCACAAAAGCTCTTACTATAACGATATCGCGCTTCGTTTAAGCCACCAACTCTTTGGAGTGGAGCACCTCCACTATGGCTTTTTTGAGAAAGGCAAGAAGCCAACGCTTCAGAATATGCCGTCTGCGCAAGATGCGTACGTGAAGAACCTAATGAAGTATCTGCCATCGGGCATTAAGCGCATTTTTGATGTTGGTTGCGGGACCGGGGGCGTTGCCACCGAACTGGTAAAAAGGAAATACGATGTTACCTGCCTTGCGCCCGATCCTTATCTGATCGAAAAGACACTTACCAATACAAAGAACAAAGTGAAAGGCATTGTTGATCTCTACGAGAACCTCGATCCCGCAACGTCCGGATTGGGAACCTTCGATATGGTCTTAATGAGCGAATCCTGTCAGTATATTAAGATTAACGAAGGTTGGGATCAGAACGTTGCCTTTCTGCGGCCCGGCGGTTATGTAATGGTGGCTGATTTCTTTCGAGTTAGAGAACTGGATCGTCCTGGATTGAGTAAATCGGGCCATCCGCTGGAGTCCTATCTGGCTGCCGCAGAAAGCCACGGATTTGTGCTGAAGAAAAAAGTAGATATAACCAAGTTTGTTTCTCCGACCATGGACCTGTACCAGGAAACCATAACACAAAAGATTTTTCCGGTATTTGGCGCAATCTTCGAAATAATCCAGAGGCGTTACCCCTGGACGTATAAGGTTCTTCGAAAGTTACTCGGAAAAAAAGTGGCAAAGCTACATCAGAAGTACTCCAATCAGGGGGCCGATGTATTTTCGCATTACAAGGCCTATCTAATCCTGGTCTTCCAGAAGAAGAAATAGAAATTAGATAAATCGCTGGA
>JAGRNC010000014.1 GCA_020440935.1 Leptospiraceae bacterium
CGATCCGCATCGGATCCGGAAGGCTATTCCGCCACAGCCGAACGGATGGAGGCCATGGCCAGCCAACAGCCCGGCTTTCTGGGAGTGGAAAGCGTTCGCGATTCCGAAGGACGAGGGATTACCATTTCCTACTGGGAGGACCGTGCGGCGGCACTTGCCTGGAAGGCCGTGGGGGAGCATGCAGTGGCGCAGCAAAAAGGCAGAGAAAAATGGTACGATGAATACGTGGTGCGAATCGTTGAAGTAGTGGAAGAATACGGCAATCGGATGGACCGCGTGCAAAGATCAGTACCGTGATATTCCCTCGATGACTCGGGTATTGAAAGTCCGTGCCGCGGAGTCGGCCGTTGGGAGCGTTACGGTCGTTCCGGTTGTGCTTACTCGGAAATTAAACCGGGGGCCTGGTCGTAATTGATGGCGTAGATGTCATAATTTGAATCGCGGAGGGCTCCCGTATTAAAGATGGCCCGGGACACACCGATATAATATTCTTTTGCGGTTGCCATGGCGCTCTGTACATATTTAGCCATTTCTTCGTCCGTAATGGAAATGGGCAGCACTTTGTCTTTCTCTCGATTGTAAACCAGACATTCCCAGGATTTGTTGGCCGTTCCACGATATTCCATTCGAAGGATCTTGCCATAAAAGGTGAAATTCTTGGATTTTCCGGTTTGTACTACCCGGATGCTGCGCTGGAAATCGGCCTTCGGCTGAACTAGCGGGGCCGCCGCTCCCACCACTTCAAAATCGGTGCTCAGAGCAATAGGAGTGATTCGGTGAATTTTGTAATCGATGATCATCAGCCGGCCGATGTTTTGCAGAACAAAATTGGCTACATCCTTATTATCGTCGCTAATGCTAAATTTGACGCTTTGCTTCGTTGGAGTGTAGCACTGCTCATTGTCCTCATCGCATTTTTCGCTCTTATCGTAGGAGGCCACCTCGAAGACTCCTTCGTAGCTGGTAAAAAAGACACCTTTACTCTCTAACTTGGTAACAACGATGAAAGCCCGGCCCTTTGCATAGGTGCCCAGGGCATAAACAGGCTGGCTTGCAAACATCGCTACAAGCAGAGTTAGCATCGCAGTTCTGAGAGAGTGTTTTTTTATCATTTTGGCCTGCCCTGGAGGAACGGTTGACTTCTATTGACTATTCTCGAACAAACTACGTAAAAGATCAACCGATTCCCGGAGCCCAAAAATGCAACTGGAGCTGAATTCCGAACTATCCAATGAATGGATTCAAAAATCTAAATCTGCGAAAGCCGAACTAGAAGGCCGAAACGGGGCCGGGAAGGAATTCCTGGGCTGGCTGGATTTGCCCGAAAAAGAGTCTACCAGGGTGCAGGATTATCTGCATATTGCGGCCCGATTACAGCAGCTAGATGCTGTGGTAATGGTAGGGATCGGCGGCTCCTACCTTGGATTCAAATGCCTGTACGAAGCAATTCATTCGCCTTTTAAGAATAGCACCGGTCCGCAAATCCTGTTCGCAGGCCACAGTCTGGACGGGCAATACCACAAAGATCTACTGGATTATCTGGCCGATCGGGACTTTGGAGTTGTGGTCATTTCCAAGAGTGGTACCACCACCGAACCGGCCATTGCATTTCGGCTGCTCTGGTCTTTGCTGCAAAATAAACATGGCGGCAAAGAGGCGGCTCAGCGAGTTTGCGCAATTACGGATGGGAACCGGGGAACGCTGCGACAGTCGGCGGATTCGCTGGGCTTTGCCTCGGCGGTAATTCCGGACGATGTAGGCGGAAGATTCAGCGTTTTGAGTCCGGTGGGTTTGATTCCAGCTGCCATTGCGGGTCTCGATGTATATTCGCTGCTGCAGGGAGCCCTGGAAATGTCCGATTTGCTGAAGCGTCCGGGGGACGATAACCCGGCCGTGCTTTACAGCGCTTACCGAAGTGGATTGTATGCATCGGGTAAGAAGATCGAAATTATGGTCTATTACCAGGCCGCCTTCCAGTATCTTGCGGAATGGTGGAAACAGCTATTTGGCGAATCGGAAGGAAAGAATGGAAAGGGAATCTTTCCCGCTTCGGCCGGTTTTACCACGGACTTGCATTCGCTGGGTCAATGGATCCAGGAATCGGAGCGAACCATCTTTCAGACCATCCTGGATGTAGAGCAATCCGAGTCTCCGGTGATCGAACAGCAAGAAAACGATGGCGATGGGCTGAACTACCTTGCCGGCCGCAGCATGCACGATGTGAATCGAGTGGCTCTTCAGGCAACGCAGAAAGCGCATAATGCAGGCGGCGTCCCCTCCTTGCGCATCGTAATTCCGGAAGTAGATGAGTTCAATGTGGGTAGATTATTCTATTTCTTTGAATATGCCTGCGGTATTTCCGCTTATTGTCTGGGCGTGAATCCATTTGACCAGCCAGGAGTGGAAGCATACAAGAATACAATGTTTCAAATGCTTGGCAAGCCCGGTCATTCATGAAAGCTCCAGAGCTGCAGAATCGTCCGCGTCAATAATCGCCAAGCGTATCGGTGGGCATTAGAGGTTCTCTGGAAGCGCGCATTCGGCGAAGTAGTCCGGCGAAACCGCAGCTCCTGGCGGCCAGCTACCGTTGCCCATATGAACTTCGGTTATTTGCAGTTCGGAAAGCAGAGTCCACTGGTAGGCATGTAAATAGCAGCTTCTTGCGCTGAATTTGGAAGGCACTCCCATGGCATTCACTGCATCAAGCGAAGAAGCACATACTCGACTGCCCTGGTCTTTTAACTCGTCGATCGTAATCCGATGATCGCCGCGAATGGAGAAGATGGATCGCCAGGCCGAACCAAGAACATACACGGTTCCCTTGTCATGGGATGCGAAAAACTGACTGTACCATTTCTGGCTCCGCAACGTTCTTTGCAATCCTTCCGCACAGCGGGCAAACCGATCTTTCTCTGGAATCGCATCGTCGCGGCAGCTTGCCGGAGGTCCCGAAAGAATGTGAAAATCGTTTAATCCGGCCGGAATGCTAAGAGCGGTTCCGCTGCCGTCGGCCCACTGGATCGTGGCGCCTCCGGTTTCTAGAATGGAATGGTTGTCGGATCTTAGTATACTGCGCATGGAAAGCCAGGAAAGTCTGCCCTCCATTTCGCCGGAAATCACCTCGGCTGTGGCATTTGGAGTATATTCGGCCAGGTCGTTTTTGATGAATTCCATTTGTCGTTTTTGTTGCCAGGTCGCTAGCTTGCGAAATCCGCCCGTGCCCAGCAGCACTGCGCGCTGGATCTGCACTCCTTGTAGTCTTGCAAATCCTGCATGCAAGGTGGCGCGAATTTCTGCTTCCGATTGGTCGGCCAGACCTTTCTCAGCTCCGGCTACAAAACATTTCAGGTCGGGCGTTTCATTGATGCAACCATCGGCCACCTGCACCTCGTAAGCGCAAAATCGTGTGCCGGAAGAGCCAGCATCGATGATTAAATGGACCGATTCGGGAGTAGAATAGGAAAACAGCGAACATTGCAGCAACATCAGTGTTGCAAAAAGGTGAAACGGAGCCCTGCGGTGCATGTTTCGAAGGGCCCGATCGGGCTTTTGAAGTCGATTTCTTTTTTTTCGTGCATACCAGCAATGCCTCTTAGACACTGGGCACATGCGAAAGCTGGCCTTTCCGTTGCTTGTGTTGTTATCTGGCCTTGTACTGTATTGGATGGGGCGGGCCTTTCGGTTTTACCAGCATCCCGATCGAGTGGTATGGATGCTTCGAGCAGACTGGCTGTCGGGCGATCGGCCCGTGGATACCTTGATTCTTGGCGATAGTCAGGCTATGAGCGGTTTGCGACCGGATGTGCTGGGTAGCGAGTTCGGAAGGATCGAGAACCTCGGCCTACCCAGCGCCCAACCCGAAGCATTGCTTTCCGTTTTGTCGTATCTAGAGCGTCATCGGGTGCGCACTTTAATAGTCAATATCAGTCCGTATTCCATGTACAGGACCGAAGTCTACGATGCATTCTTGAATTATTACCGAAGCGAGTGGATCTCTTTGCGGTGGCCCTCGCCATTACAGACCGGTTTGTACGGCGATTCCGGCGGCGAGGTACTTTCTACATTGATGGCCGGCCTGGGTCTGTACCGAATCAATGGGGTGATTCGAAATCTCTCCACCGACGAAACATTGTCCATGTTTGTGCAACCGGGACCGTTTCCAGGTATAGGCGCCGCTAGCAATCCGAATGCGCTAGCCCTGGCGCCTCGATTTCTGGAATCCATGCGAACGCTACGTCTAAAAAATGGCAATCTGCAGAGCATTTTGTCGCGAACAAATGGATTCTGGACCTGGCGTGACTTCCGAGCGCCCGGAGAAGAACAATGTGATGCCGCCTCTTTGAAACCGTTGCCGGCCACCATTCGATTCAGACCGCGGCCACAAGCGATAGAGGCCTGGATCGAATTCTTGAAACGAGCAAGCCCTCATGCAGATCGCATTTTTCTGGTAATCATTCCATTTTCAGATTCCTGGCATGAGACCGTTGACAGAATATTGCCCTCCGGGAAGGTATCGCTAACGGTAGAAAAGATCGCGGAGCGCGCCCATGTAGGCAATCTGACTGTGGTTGGTCCACCTTCCGATTTTTCAGATAAAGACTTCTACGATTGGAACCATCTGGATTATTGTGGTGCCGCTCGTTACAGTCGATGGCTGAAGCAACGTATCGCGCCTCAAAAAAAATGACTGTTTTCAGTATGATGCTATCTTTTCGTGGCTTTTCTACTTCTGCAAATCGCAGTTCCTGGGAGCAATGAGTTGAGCTGGACTTTTCTTACACCGGAGATCCCCGACGGATCGCTTATTCTGGATTGTCGATCCGATGCACAATACAGGGAGTCCACAATCAAGGGAGCTCTCGGTGCCTCTTTTGCCAAGAAGCCCTTTGGATCCGGGCCACAATCCATGGCCAAGCTTTCGGGCTACATTGAAGATATTCGCAACCGAATGAAGGATCATTCGGGCATCCTGGTTTTCGACGAAGGGCAGGGAATGTATGCTTGCCGGCTTGCCTGGCTATTGCAGTCGAGCGGCATCAAAGACTTCCTGATTCTTTCGCGAAAGTTTTCTGAACTGGATGCTTCGGAGATTGGAGCTGGCAAAGAAACCCTGGAGCCACCCCCTGCGGAAAAGCCTATTGCATTGCAAGGAATCTGTTCTATTAGTCATGTTCAGATCAATCTGACGAAAGTCCAACTCGTAGATGTCCGCACACCGGAAGAGCATGAAGGCAAGCTTCCAAGAATGATATCTCCCGAGGCGGGTTCTGTATGCGGAAAAATTCCCGGCTCCATGAACTTTGACTGGCGCAGGCTTTACGATAAGAAAGGGAATCTTCGGCCCCGCCCGGAAGTTCTGACTGGCATCCGTTCCATGGGCTTGATCCCCGAGCGGCCTACCATCCTGTATGATTTCAATGGAGCTCGATCGAGCACAATGGCGCTGGTATTAACCCGATGCGGCTATAAACATGTAAGTGTTTATCTTGGCTCCTGGATGGAATGGAGAAAGTCTGCACTACCAAAACAAAACTACAAAGTCTGGAATCCTTAATGAGTCGAAAAATCCTGGTTACATCGGCGCTGCCCTATGCGAACGGTCCCATTCACCTGGGCCATCTCGTGGAATACATTCAGACCGATGTATGGGTTCGATTCCAGAAACTCCAGGGCAATGAGATCTACTACTTTTGCGCCGACGACACCCATGGCACTCCTGTAATGATTGCGGCGCGAAAAGCCGGAATCACCCCGGAGCAGCTGGTGAACGAAATGCGAAAAGAGCATTTCGCCGATTTGACCTCTTTTCAAGTGGCCTTCGACAACTACTATTCTACGAATACCCCGGAAAACCGCGCCTTTTCGGAAGAGATCTATCTTAAGGCGAAGGAAAAGGGCCACATCCATAAAAAGACTCTAAACCAGCTGTATTGCGAAAAAGACGAAATGTTTCTTCCGGACCGATTTGTCCGGGGAACCTGCCCTAAATGCGGCGCCGGCGATCAGTATGGGGACAGCTGCGAAGTATGCGGTTCTACTTATCGGCCGGAAGATTTGATCGATTCTCGGTGCGCTATTTGCGGAACTCCGCCGGTTACCCGCGAAAGCGAACATGTATTCTTTCAACTGGCAGACTTTCAGGATTTTCTCGTGGATTGGTTGAAGACCGCCAATCGGGTAGACGAAGGCATCCGAAAGAAGATGCATGAATGGATCGACCAGGGTCTACGACACTGGGACATCAGTCGAGACGGACCATACTTTGGTTTTGCCATTCCCGGCGAAAAAGACAAATTTTTCTACGTCTGGCTGGATGCGCCCATCGGCTACATGGCCTCCGCGCAGCATTTTTTCCGAAAATCCGGAAAAGATGAATTGTTCGACGAATTCTGGCGAAGCGAAGAGAACGAAGTATATCATTTCATTGGAAAGGACATCGTGTACTTCCACACCCTGTTCTGGCCGGCTCTGCTCAATGCAGGCGGATTTCGCACTCCTACGTCCGTATTTGTTCATGGGTTCTTAACGGTAAACGGGGAGAAGATGTCCAAGAGTCGCGGCACTTTTGTTCGGGCATCCACCTATCTCAAGCATATGGACCCCGAATGCCTCCGCTATTTCTACGCCACCCGCCTGGGCCCGGGCCTGGATGATCTGGATCTTAATACGGAAGATTTCGTCCACCGTTATAACAGCGATGTTGTCGGTAACATTGCGAATCTGTTCTCTCGCCTGGTATCTGGAATTGCCTCCAAACTGGATCTTCGTCTGGCGGATAGCCTGTCGGCGGATGGAAAAGAGCTATTCGAACTTACGGCAAAGGCAAAATCCACGATAGCGGAAATGTACGAGAATCGCCAGTACGCCAGGGCTATGCGCGAAATTCAATCCCTGAGCGATGGAGTAAATCGGTTCATCACGGAAAGGGAGCCCTGGAAGCAAATCAAGACCGATACAGAAGCCGCTCGAAGTACCGTGACCGATGCGCTCAATGCGGGCATGTTGCTTGCTCTATATTTAAAACCTGTACTCCCCGTTCTTGCAACTGGCGTTGAGGAGCTACTCGGTCTGGAAGCGCCGCTTCGATTCGATGCCGAACTAAACCCACTGCCGCCCGCGCATACAATTCGTCCCTATCGCCATCTGGCCGGTAGAATTGAGGCAAAGTCCTTTGATGCGGTATTTGCAGAGGAGAAGGAATTCGTGGAGAAGTCCAAAAAAGAAGAAGCGAAAGAATCCGAATCCGGTGCGTCAAAATCAAAAAAAGCCAAATCTTCTGGCGCTGAAAAGAAAATGAACAAGAACGAAACTGCGCAAGAGTCTTCCGACGAAGGAATCATATCTATTGAAGATCTGGAAAAAGTTGAGCTTCGAGTGGGCCGTATTGAGAAGGCCGAGCTGATTGAAGGGGCCGATCGGTTGCTTCAGGTAAGTCTGGAAGTGGGCGAGGAGCGTCCGCGGAATGTAATCGCCGGAATTCGAGGAGCCTATCAACCCGAAGAATTACTGGGATTGCATGTGGTGTGCGTCGCAAATCTAAAGCCGCGAAAAATGAAGTTTGGCCTCTCGGAGGCTATGCTACTTGCCACTGGAAAGGGCGATTCTCTTACACTATTCGTTCCCCATCGAGCCGCATCTCCCGGAGATCGATTGGGCTAATGCAACGATTATCTGGATTCCTGCTTTCTGCCACGCTCCTCTTCCTTGTTGCGGACAGATTGCAGGCCCTTCCGCTGGCAGATCCAGAACTCAATTATCGAACGTATCGTACCGAACATTTTGCTATCCATTTTCCTGAGGGATATCTGGATAACGCCAGGCGATTGGGAAAGGTGGCCGAAGATCGCTACAGGTCCATGGAACCTCGCTTCTATTCTGGCATCGGCGTTACAAATCTAATATTGATTCCAAACACGGACACGGTCAATGCCTTTGCGTCCACCTACGGACCTCCGCGGGTCGCTCTTTATCTCCAATCGCCCAATCCTGGAGAATTTGCACACTTTGGGGTCTGGCAGACCGAGGTGTTTACGCATGAGTACACACATATTTTGACGATGTATCCCTATTCCGGGCTAATCAACCTGGCGATTCGAATCCTTGGCGGCCTACCGCCAAACAATCTTACGCCGGTGGGCCTTGTGGAAGGCTTTCCTGTTTACGAAGAGAGCCAGCGGGGAAACGGACGACTCAATGATCCGCGCACCAACATGGTTCTTCGCACCGCCGCATTGGAAGGTGAATTTCCGGCTCTTGAGGAGATGCTGGCCGGCACGCACCGATGGCCACGGGGGCAGGTGCATTACCTTTATGGCGGGCGTTTTGTTCAATTCCTACGTCAGAATCCGGAATACCTGGCAACAGGGGCGGCCCAGAAGTTGGATCAATATTTTCTTCTGGAAGAGCCCGCTCTCCTACCTTCCGAGCGTCTACAAAAACTGGGCTATCCCGAATTAGAAGAGATTTATGCTGCATTTCGAGAATACGAATCCGAAAGGGCTCGCTCCGAGCAATTATTGGAAACCCCATTTCAGCGTATTACGCACTCTGGCTTTTCGAAAGAATTTCTGCAGTTAAATGGTGATCGGCTGTACTTCTTTGGCGCGAGTAAGGCAGGCTCGGGCATCTATTCTATTACAGCGCATTCCGCCGACGTTAGAATGCCGGCCAATCCTCCTCAAGAGCCGATCGCGAAACCGGACGGCGCGCCCAGTGCCAACGATTTGTCGGGCTCGACTTATATGCAAAAGCACTCGCTTTCCTATTTTCGGAATCCATCCGCTTCTGGCGGCTTTACAGTGCTCAGTAAGAATGATTCGGTCGAGATTCTGTCCTCGGAAGACGGGTATTCGCATAATGCATCCGGATTTCGATACCAGTTGTATGGCTCCAACACTCTGGGACTATACTCTATATCCGAAGGCGAAAGGATCGTATTTCCTTCCAGGCGGGGCAATTCCATCGCTTATATCAAGCGCGAAGATCCGTATCGATATCTCATCCTGGCCGAACTGGACGCCGAGGGGCAGATTGTAAATGAGCGGACTATGCTTCGAACCGACTTATATGGGATACTTTCAAACAGCTCGATGTCCAACGATGGTCGCTGGGTCATTGCCCTCTTTCGTCCCGGGCTGACAGGAGCCCCCGGACTGGTCCGTTGCAGTACCGGTACGCTACGTTGCGAAAATCTGATTCCTGCCGGGCTGGAAAACCTTTCTATCGCTCAACCTTCCTTTGTGGGCGAAGACCTTCTTTTTTCTTCAGATCGCACGGGCCGATTCGAGCTGTATCGGCTTCGACTGAAGGGCGAGTCCCGTTCGGTGGAGCAACTCACCACAACCAACACTGGATTATTCTATCCTGTCGCGGTATCATCCGATCTGTACGCGCTTCGTTATTTCGCGGATGGGTACGATGTAGTGCGGCTTTCTGGCGAAAGTCTGATCCACAAGGACGCCACCGATGATTTTCTATCCGCACGGTCCGGGGACCGTAATGAGGCCGATTTTTCCCTTCCTCTGGAATCGGCTACTGTATCGGATTACGATGGAGTACTGGAAGTTCGTCCCTATTTTGCCGGACTTCTATTTAGCATTACCCAGGCCGAAAGCGGTATCGTTGCCTTTGATCCGATGGAGCGACACACTTTTAGCGCAGGCATTGGATTTCTGGAAGACACACCATATTTTTCCACCGCTTATCAATACAATCGATTTGCCCATAGTTTCAATGCATACTATGTGCGCAGTAGTCTGAAGAAACGGCAATTTTATTGCGACGCTCCATCGGGTCCGATCATCTTTCTTTGCCAGGATGACGATTATCAGTTCGAATACGGTGGATTATCGATTAGCCGGGAAATGCCGGGCAGACAATTCGACCAGGAATACGCCGTCGGACTGAGTCATGAAAAGCATCGTAACAGCGATTCGCTTGCAGCGTATGTATTTCCGGCCCGCGATATCAATTTGAGTTCCGTTTATGCAGGCTACGGTTTCTCCAATGCAACCTACTACCCGGAGTCCATTAGTCCGGAGCGCGGATTTTCTTTTTACGGTGAAGGGGCATTCTATCCGGAAGACTGGGTGGTCATCTTTGATGATCGCGGAAAGGGCACGGAAAACGCCGAGTTTTACACATTGAATGCCCAGCTTGATTTCTTTTTACCGTCCTTCTTTGACAATCATGTGCCGTATCTCGGCGCAATCGGACGATGGTCCGGAGGAAAGGATCCCGAAATCTATCGGGTCCGCCTGAGCTCCTACATGCGCGGACAGGATCCAAATTATTCCAGTTACGGGCGCGGCGCTTTGACTTTAACCGCGGAATACCGATTCCCGTTGCTCTGGCTTTCGCGGAGAATTGTCTCCTGGTGGCCTTCGCTGGATCTGCGTTACATTTCCTTTGCGCCATTTTTCGATTACGGTCAATCCTTTGATCGCCAGATCTACAGAGATACCTGGGTTCGGTCCTACGGGGCCTATGCAGATTTCGGCTTGAATGTTTTTTATCTGCCGGTTGCATTTCGAATTATTTATGCGCGCGGAGAAGGATTTGCCGGAGAGACAAGCTTTGCATTTGCGCTTGTTGCGGGTAGCAGCTCGCAGAACCATTCTATGGCTCAGAACAACCCGCTAGCGCGTGCGTTGTTTCATCAAGCGAATGGCATGACCGACCGAAGCCCGGTATCCTTTTAAGGACCCAGCTGGCGCTCAGTTGTCAACGTCAACCATCAAAACCGATACACATGGGCTATGCGCAGGAGGCAGAGACGGTAAAGCACGCCCACTAGCCGTCCGATTACTCGTTATTATCTAGCCCGGAATTCGATCTTTGAGAGAGGATTGTAAAGCCTGGATTACATCATGAGCATCGTCTTCGGTCATTGCGCTGTAGATCGGCAGAGAAAAAACGGACGCAAAGATCTCTTCACAAGCCGGAAACTCAGAATATTCCCGTCCGTACCGTTCCTGATAGTAAGTCATTCGATAGAGCGGAATGAAATGCAGTCCGGTTCCTATGTTCCGGGCCTCCAATTCCTGGATCAGATTATCGCGACTGATTTCGGCAGATGGAAGTACTTCCACCGTGTACAGGTGGTATGCAGAGCCTTCCTGGTTTTGACATGGTAGGATTCCTGGAATCGCCGAAAAGGCTCTATCGTACATTGCATGGATAGCCTTTCGCT
Source organism: Leptospiraceae bacterium (assembly GCA_020440935.1). Lineage (GTDB taxonomy): Bacteria > Spirochaetota > Leptospiria > Leptospirales > Leptonemataceae > UBA3465. The sequence goes on from JAGRNC010000014.1 coordinate 11,192, forward strand.
TTTGCCACATCTCTTCCGATCGTCGTAGCTGCACGCGTCCCAGGGCCGATGCGATGTCGGAAAGATTGTATTTGTATCCCTGTTCTACCACGTCGTACTGCCATCCGGCTCGCCGGTGGGCCGGAGTCTCAATTCCGTGGAGCCGCATTCGGCGAATTCGTTCTATGATCTCCGGGCGGTCTGATGTGATCATTCCTCCTTCGCCGGTGGTCAGATTCTTGGTTGCATAAAAACTAAAGGCGGTTACTGCTCCGCGGGATCCAATCAGTCCTGAATTATCCCGGGCCGGAAAGCTATGGGCCGCATCTTGAAGGAGTTCCATCTTATTTTCCCGGCAAAGCGAAAGAAGGGCGTCGAGATCACAGAATCGTCCGCCATAGTGAACACAAATCAATGCTTTGAGTTGGTGCCCATCCGGTGTTACCCAGTGCTCGCCTCGTCGGCGACATCGTTGCAGATATGACTGCACAATTTCTGCCGTGACCAGATAGCTATCTCGGTCCACATCCAGGAGCACCGGATGCGCTCCCGCTCGGGTTACAATCTCTGCCGTGGCGGTAAAGGTAAATGCGGGTACCAACACTGCATCGCCAGGTCCAATGCCCAGAGCAATCAGACCCAGATGCAATGCGGCAGTGGCAGAATTTACAGCGGCCGCATCGGCGCATCCAACATAGGCAGTGAATTCTCTTTCAAATGCATCTGTTTCCGGGCCGGATGTAATCCAGCCAGATTCCAGAACTCTGCGGACCGCTGCGAATTCTTGTTCGCCCAGGTCGGGTTTTGCGAAAGGAAGCTTATTGGCTCGCATCGGACGGTTCTCGGGTGTAGGTCGCACGGATATCTTTGTAGAGAATGGATTGCCCATCCTCATTTTTCGGTTTTTTTTCGGCAGGCTCAAGCAGAATGGTCGCATCCGGTTTTCCCTGGCAGAGGATTTCCGGGCCAAAAAGTACTTCGTAGGGACGGTCGATGCAGACAGTGTAACCGCGCCGCTCCATCTGAAGGGCCAATCCAGCAGCCTTCGGCCACACTGCCAGATCCTCTTTAGTCCATTGTAGCCTGATCGTTTCGGGCCCAGGAGATGGAACAGGCAGCTTTTTCAGCATTTCCGATGGGAGAAATGCATTTTCTGGGGCTCTTGCGCTGCGCGCAATCCCGGCCGAAAAGAGCAAAGCGGACAAAATTGAGGCAACCCAGGCCGACGCGGTCGGAGAAAGCAATCGGCGATTTTCGAAGGCAGGCCCCACGGCGAGGACCAGAAGCGTTGCCTGTACTGGCAATAGATGATCGAACAAATGGGGAACCAATACCCCGGGAGTACGTAATGCCCCATAGTAACTTCCCGCTACTATAACTAAACCAAAATAAAATACCGTCTTGCGTTCTGGCGATAGCCGACCCTTGCTCCACGCCAGAAAAAGGGTGAGCGAGGCCGGGAAAAACACAGGAAAGGGCAGGGATAATGGGCCATCCATCGCCCTCAGCATGAACATCAATGACTTTAGCGGCTTTCGCCAGGTATTGTTCTCGGAGAGATAGTCCAAAATTGCCTTCAGATTGCCCCCATTATGGATGGCGGCCTCTGCAATTGGCATAGCTAGACCGACCACGAGGATAATTGATGCCAGGGCCATGGGTCGGTTGAAATTGCGACCCAGCAGACTACCTTTTCGAAGCAATCGCAGCCAGTAATAGAGCAGGAGCATAAGTGCCGGACCCAGGAATGTTAGGCTACCTGCATGACTGTGAAGGATCCAGATGGCCGCAAATGCAAGACCTGGTAATGCCCAGTATTGTTCGCGGGCGCCGCGAGCAAGGTTCATCAATAGCCAGAGCATGGGAATGATGGTTAGATGCGGCCCCCAGGGGCTGAAATATACGTGAGGACCTAGATTCCATAAGAAGAAAACAAGGGCACCGACGATTCCGATTTGCTGGATCGAACCAAGCTTGAGATGGGACGCCGATCGAAAGGCAGCCCAACCGATAAGAGTATTGGCCATCCAGACGGCCAGGGCGTACTGGTAATAATGCGAAAGCGGGGCGAACCACTTCGAAGGCAGCAGGGAATCCACTGCCGACATCCAGTAAAACGCCAGAGGGCCCGTATGAAAGAAACCCAATCTGGAATACGCTCCACGAAGAACGGCAAAATGCGCGGCCATGGCATTCTGTCGAGAGATCAAGGCGATATCGCCAATCTCTTCCACGGACCTTCCGATCTCAGGCAAAATGCGAATGAGTATTCCCAGGCAGAATGCCAGCCATGCCAGCCCGCCTGCATTGCGACATATGAAGGTTCTTAATCTGTCAAGCTGCACGGCACCGTTCCTTTCGAATAACAAGAAGGGTAAGAAATGCCAGAATAATATTGGCGAGCAGTTTCGCATAATAGAGCGCCGAGAAACCTCTATAGGGTCGCCCAACATTCTCCATCAACAGATCTGTTAGCCAGAAACGATCATGGTTGCCGTCGAGATAAACGTAGAGCGGCGGGAGGGAAAAAAGCCAAATACAGAATAGCAGGCTCAGCAATATGCCAAAGGAGCTTTCGAGTTCGAGAATGCTATAAAATCCGACCACAATGATCGGTAGGATTAATACTACCTGATGGTGATACCAGGTCAGCGGCGAAACCAAGGTCATGATAGCTACATAGTAAGAAAAGACAAGCGCCGCCTTCCATCGGTCTTCTATCATTGGTTTCGTATATTTGTGGCTCAGATAAATACAAGAACCAAGGCAGGCAGCATTGGTCAGGAATGTTAGTGTTTTGCCGAGCACCGGACTATAGTAGACTACGGCCGTGCCGCCCAGATCCATGTCAAAATTACTTATAAATAGACGATAAAAAAGCCCTTTGAATGATTGATTGAGAGTATGGTTGATGGGCCAATCAAGTACTGGAATCTGATTCGATGTCACGAACCCGAGAAGTACCTCAGTTACATAGAAATGGATGGTATCATAGCCAAAATAGATGAGGCTTGCCAGGCCAAGCGTAACACTACTGATAATAAGCGATACAATGAGCTTCCATCGTTTTTCCAGAAGCCCTTTCATTCCCAGAAAAAAAGGCGAAAGCTTGATGACTCCGCCGATCGTTACCGCAACTCCCGAAATTATGGGATACTTGCGCTCTGTAAATAGAGCCAGTACCAGCGTGGCCAGAGTGAATACGTTGATCTGTCCGTCGCGGAAGTCCGAAACCACCGGATTGAGATGACCCAGGGTCCAGAAGCCCAGGCCAGTGAGCAGGATGACTCGATATTTGCGGAATGGTCTGAGGCGGTATCTTTCCATTCCGGTGATGTACAGCGCCAGCGCCAAGACCAGGGCCGAAAGAAGCAAGGCCTTGATGCTCAGGAATAAGGCCTGTGCTTTGTGAATTTCCAGATGTGGTAGCGCCAGAGTGAAGAGATAGAAAGGCGGGCTGTACAGGTTTGCCCGGAAACGTTCAAATTGGACTCCTTCTTCGGAGGCCGCGTTTTCTATTTCGTGCAACGAATATAGATTCAGTCGCTTTCTGGTCATTGACTGAGCCAGATAATACGCCGGAAAATCTAGTTGAACTTTCTGTTGTGCATGCCGGAGGTGCTTTCTCTGGAATTCGTAGTAATCATGCATGCCCGTGATAAGCACCACGATGGCCACGATTCTAAAAAAGATAGTGCGTTTCTGGAACCAGTGAATTAGTTGGGAGATGGTTGAACTCATTGCGAGGCTCGGAACAACAGTGAGTACTGCGGATTCAGAATCAATCCGGAATTTTTCATGTATCTTGTGTACATTCCCCTAATTGTATATTTGCTTATTGTTTTTCTCGTACCGTTCTTCCTCAAGCGCGATAACGGCAGTGATGAATCCTACTATTTGGCGGGACGTAGCCTGGGGGTTCGTTCATCGTTCCTGTCCCTGGTCGCCACGGAAACTTCCGTAGCCACAGTCCTGATATTTCCCGCAGCGGGCTATAATGGAAAGTGGAATCTGCTATCCCTTTGTATCGGTTACATTTTGGGCCGGTGCATGGTTGCTCTTCACTACCTACCGACCATCTATCGAATGACCGACACATCCATTTACAAAGCGATTGGCTCGGATGGACCTTCTCGTACAGTTCTGGAGCTGTCGTATCTGGCGGCAAAGTATATTTCCAGCGGTGTACGGTTCTTCATGGGGGGTATGGCGCTGTTCGGGCTGTTTGGCGGCACCATTGAATTCTGGATATTGATCACCGCTCTGGTGGCCGGAGTGTATAGCCTCAGCGGCGGGCTGAAGGCCGTGGTCGTTACGGATCAGCTTCAGGGAATGATTCTATTTTTAATGGGCCTGGTTTTGCTGATTATACTCTGGCCGGCCGGGCCGCTCATACAGCAAGGCTCTCCAGGAGTTTTCACCTGGAAATTGGACTGGTTTGATGGCGCCCATTCCATTCCCCTTTTTATAGGCGGCCTGGTTTTGTCCATTGGTAGCCATGGGGCCGATCAGGATTTGCTCCAGCGAGTTATCTCCGTCCGAGACCTGAAAGGTGCGCAGCGATCCATGATTCTTTCCGGATTTGGCGCAACGATCGTCA
>JAGRNC010000149.1 GCA_020440935.1 Leptospiraceae bacterium
TATGTTCTTGCAGGGCCGAACTGGGCGAATCAATGATGTTCACCAGTCCGCGACCTCCGTCGCCGAAATCGCTTTGAAACAGATCTTTCATTTTGATCGAAAGATTGTCGCCCCACATAATGGAATCACCAAAATGAAGTATGCGAAGCACGTCAGATTCGCCCGATTTTCGACTTTGTTCCAGCTTATCCAGACGATCGAAAAAAGCAGTCAGGTACGCAAAACCTTCGCCGCTGGCTAGAATGGGCCGATCCGAATCTTCCCCTGGCGCTTGCTTCTGGGAAGATTCGGCCGTCTCTGCCGCTGGAATTTTGGGTTCGGAATCTTGTTTTTTCGGGCCGAGATCGGCGAAGGCTCTTTTGAACGTTAAGAGCGGATCCGGCGGATAGAGAGATTCAAGCTGCGGAAAGATCTGAAACTGTTCCGCGAATTTGTGCTGCCCCCAGGAGGCGAGCAGGAATAGAGCAAATAGTGCGATTGTAAAGACCAGGAAGCGCCGGAGCATGGAGCTTCCTGGTTCCCACGCCCATGCTGCAGGGCTATCAAATTTTGCGGAATCGGTAGTGGCTCACATACCACTCATTTCCATTGTCGGTGGCAAAAAGCTCTTCGCAAGCCATAAAGAAGATCCGCCAGTACTCGAACCATCGGGTGGATTGATCCGGACCGTACACTCCGCTGAATAGATCCAGGATTTCCCGCTTATGACGGTCCATGTTCTGGAGCCAGGCTCGTGAAGTTCTGGCGTAATTTACTCCGTTTACTACCTGGTGGTCTTCAATCTGAAAACCCTCGCTAAAATACAGAAATAGATGATTGGATGGCATGAGCCCTCCACTAAAGAAGTACCGTCCCATCCAGTTGGACTCGCCTTCTTCCTCAAAAAAATAGGAGAATTGTCGGTGCGCGAATACATGCAGAAATAGCTTGCCGTTCTTCTTCAGCCAACCCCGGACGCGGGAGAACAATTCTCGATAGTTGCGCATGTGCTCGAACATTTCTATGGAGATTACCCGGTCAAAGGTGGCCTTGATTTTGAAATCGTTCATATCGGCCGTGATGACTTTGATGTTCTTTAGCCCTTTTTGCTTCGCCCGCATCTCAATATATGCCTTCTGGCTTTTTGAGTTGGAGACAGCCGTAATCTTTGCCCTGGGCAACTTCTCAGCCATAAAAAGCGTCAGGCTACCCCAGCCGCAGCCCAGCTCTAGAATGGACTGACCATCCTTAAGCTCTGCCCGGCGCAAATAGAGCGAAAGCATGGCCTCTTCTGCCCCATCCAGATCTTTAATTCCGCCCTCCCACAAGCAGGAGCTGTACTTTTTGCGAAGGCCCAGTACATAATCGTAAAACCGCGCGGGCACCTCGTAATGTTGCTCGTTGGCTGCGTCGGTGCGAATGGCGACCGGAGAACGCTCCAGTTGCTCGACGAAGGCCTGGAAATGCGCCTGCTGGGCGTCGGCGCTTCCTTTCCATTCTTGCTTTAGTCTCGTTCGATTTAAATTTCGGATTCCCATTCGGATGAGAAAGTCCGGCAAGACTCCCTTCGAAAGTAGTCTGTCCAGACCCGATGTATCATTTCCGCTCATTCCTTTCTCCTGAGGCATAGTCCAATCGGTAAATGCGCGCTATTGGATGCTACAAGATAGGACAGAAATTGGATTTTGTCAAAAGAAAAGTCCAAGGTTTGCCAAAAAGATTTGACGAAGGTCAATTTTGACCCTATTTTCGTCTCAGCTTTTAGAGTTAATCAGATGTCTGCCTCGAATACACATCTTCCTCTGCGCACCAGATTTGGCTACGGAACGGCCGAAATGGGGCTGTTTGCTGTGGAAATGATGGTCCGGCTGCATCTGATGAAATTCTACACCGATGTGGCTGGCTTGAGCGCCGGAATGGCCGGACTTGCTATCGCCCTGGCCATGTTCTGGGATGCGTTTACAGATCCGGTGATGGGAATCCTTTCCGATCGTACCCGGCACGCCTGGGGAAAGCGCCGACCCTATATCCTGCTGGGCGCTATAGTAATGGCGCTGGGATTCTTGCTCACCTTCCGACCGCCCACCCTCGATTCAGAAAGCGCCAAGTTCCTTTTTCTGCTTATCAGTTATATTGTACTCAACACGGCCATGACCATTCTGGCTGTTCCTCACTCGGCCCTGGGCGGTGAACTCTCGTTCGACTCAAATGTGCGCACATCGGTATTTGCTTTTCGCTTGTTCTTTGGTAACCTCGGCCTTTTAGCAGGTACCATCCTGCCGGTGGTCTTTCTGGAGATTGCTTCCCCGAATACCAGAGCGGCGATGATGGATGCCGAGGAAGCTACATCAGCCTACTTCTTTGCTGCAGTCTGTGTTTCTGGAATTGTGCTGGTCACAGGCCTGGTAAGCTTCTTTGCCACGCGCGGGATGGACCGCCCCGCCCAATGGCGTCCGCCGCTACGGGGACAGGAACTGGTCCGTGAAGTTACTTCACTCTTTCAAGTGCTGCGCAATCGGGTTTTTGTCTTTTTGCTGGTTCCGTATTTCATCGCCTACGTTGGGGTATCCATAAACTCAACTCTTGCGCTCTATTACTATGAGTACCGACTGAAGCTACCAGACGATTCCGTGGGACTAATTCTGGTGGTTTTCATACTGGTCTGGTCCATTTCGCTGGCTTTCTGGACGTTGCTTTCCCGCAAGGCGGGCAAAAAGTATCCGGGCTTTGCCGGAGTGTTTCTGTTGGGTCTTGCAACGTGTATTGCCTATCCTCTGTTTCCTCCAGGACAACTGCTTTATCCTATGATCATGGCCGTGGTAGGCGGCTTTCTGGTCGGCGCCATCGTACTTCTGGACAGTTTGGTGGCGGACATCGTTGACTATGATGAGTTAAAAACCGGTCAGCACAGGGAAGGCCTGTACTTTGGATTCTGGAAAATGGCCATAAAGGCATCTCGCGGCGTTTCCATGGCTGTAACGGGTCTTCTGCTGAGCTGGATTGGATTCATTCCCAATCAGCCGCAATCGGATTTAGTGAGCGAACGAATTGCACTTCTGTTTGGTCCGGGAGTGGGGCTCTTCTTTCTTCTTGCGGCCCTTTTGTTCTTATTTCTGCCTTTCAGTCGATCCATCCACGAAAGAGTGCAGGCTTTGCTGGTGCGAAAGCGTGTACTCCGAAACCGCTTGCCTGATGGAAGCGGAGGCGGTACCCATCAAACTGCTGCTATGGCAGCCGGAGGTGGATCGTGAACTTGAAAGCGTTTTTGGAAAAGTACCCCTGGAGCGATTGGAGCATCGACGTTGCCTCCCATCGAATCGTTGAGAATCTATGGGTCTTTGAGCTTCCTGTAAGCCGGGAAGAGCTCTGGCCGTATATTGCCGATACCTCGCGCACAAACAGTCTTCTCGGATTACCCGAGATGAAATTCGAAGAGAAGGAAGGGCGACTGTTTGGCAGCACAAGTTATGCTGGCATCTTTCATGAATGGGAAGAAGTGCCCTGGCAGTGGAGAATGCCAGAGGAGCTGATCTCGGTTCGACTCTATTCGAAAGGCCTGGGATCCATGGTGCGGGGCATTTTTCTTCTGGAGCGGATAGAAGAGCAAAAAACTCGAGTGCATATCTACTTTGGCTGGGTTGCAAACAGTCTATTCGGTGCGACTTTCTTGAAGATCGGAATGTCGCGGACGCGTAAGGGTTTTGAGCGAGTGCTCAATCAATACGTGGCTGAGATCCAGAAAGCCCGCACTGGTTCGACGGCCATCACGACCATCGAGCGTCCCGCCCTGGAGTTGCAAGATAAGGCGCGATCCATCGTAGACAGCACGCGGGCAGAATGGGCTAAAGCTGGTATCCCTTCGGACATACAGGATAAACTGGTTCATATCATTACGCACTGGGATGACGTAGATCTATATCGAATTCGTCCTATCGCACTTGCGCATCAACTGGGCGCCGAACCAAAAGCCATTCTGCGAGCCTTGCTCCATGGATGCCATACGGGTCTATTCAATCTGACCTGGGACGTCATCTGCCCGCACTGTCGTGGAGTTCGCGAAGAGAAGGGTAGCCTCCTGAAGTTAGACGCACGCGGTAGCTGCGATGTATGCCAGATCGATTTTGATGCCACGGGGGAGCAAAGCATCGAGATTACATTTCACGTCAATGCATCCGTGCGAAATGTAAAAAAGCAATTCTTTTGCAGCGCGGAACCAGCGCGAAAGCCGCACATCGTATTACAGGATAGATTGGCGCCCGGACAATCTAGATCGCTAAATCTGGAATTGGACCCCGGCCGCTATCGCGCAAGAATCCAGGGAAATCAGAATTTCTTCTGGCTTGAGGCAACGCCTTCGGGAGCGAACGAATTCCAGTGGAGAAGCGACGGAAAGACGGCCGAGGCTGCCGCAGTTCATAGCCCTGTGCGCATGGAATTGGTGAACACTGCGGAAAAGGCGCAAACCTTCGTCGTGGATCTGTCCAAAGCGGACAACGAAGTGTTACGTCCCGGCGATCTATTTCTCGTGCCCGAGTACAAAGAACTATTTCCAGATGAAAGGCTTCCCGACGACCTCAAGATAGATATTGGCGTGCAAACCATATTATTCACGGACATCGTTGGTTCGTCCAAGATGTATAACGAGCTTGGCGATACTGGAGCGTTTCGAAGGGTTCGCGATCATTTTGCAAAAATTGGCGATCTGGTATCGAAAAACTCAGGCAATGTAATCAAGACCGTAGGCGATGCAGTATTTGCAGCATTCGGCAATTCCCTGGACGGTTTCAAAGCGGCCCTGGCACTGCGCGAAAGATTTAGCGAAAGCGATGCTCCGGTGGCCATTCGACTTTCTTTGCACACCGGGCCCTGTCTGGCCGTGAACCTGGACACGGGGATCGATTATTTCGGAAACACAGTGAACCTTGCCGCAAAGCTGCAAGCGGTGGCCGGAGCTTCCGAGATTGCATTTACCGGCTCCGCACTTGAAAGCGCATTAATACGCGATGAGCTCCGCCACAGGGGCATAAAACCGATGCGAGTGGATCTTCCCGAAGCCCTACGATGGGTTCCAGAAGAGGTGTATCGGTGCTGAGGTAGGAAAATGAAGTATCTGATCAAAGATCTCAGTCGTCTGACCGGATTTGACGGCGCCAGAATTCGAAAGTGGCAGGAGCGATACGGTATGTTGCGTCCCGAACGCGGCACCAACGGCTACTGGTACTACACGAATGAAGATTACATCATCTTGCAGAACATGAAGCGATTGCTGGAGAAGGGGGAAAAACTACAGTCGGTGGTTTCTCTGGGCCGCGAATATCTTCTGGGAATGATGGGCGCCGAAGATTTCAACGAGTCCGAAATGGCGCTGATTAAGAAGATTTCCAGTAGCGAGTATCAAGCTCTGGAAGAGATCTTTGATGCAGAATTCGAAAAAATGACCTTTCCGGAATTCATCCGCGGACCCATGCAAGAGGCGGCTGTGCTAACCGGCCGCGCCTGGGAAGCGGGTCTATTATCGGTTGCGGAGGAGCATTCGTTTTCGCGCTGGCTATTCACCTACATTTACGGAAAGACGCGATCTCTCGGCCTACCTTCGGATCCGGTCTGGCTCGTCGCGGTATTGCCCGGCGATCCCCATGAGCTGGGGGCATTGATGCACTACGCATTGCTGATTTCGAAGGGAGTTCCCGCGCGTTATGCCGGCACGCTTTCGCTGGAGCACATTATCGACGAACTCCGTCGCAACAGCTACCGAAACTTGAGTCTGTCGATGGCTATGCCGCCTTCGCTGGAACGAGTGGAGGCGATGCGAAAAAAGATTCTGGAACGTACCGGTATCCATAAAGTGCTGCTTGGCGGCCGTGGTTATCGCACGGCCCGTGCGCGGCAGGCAGGGGAGGAGGCCATGCAGTACTGCGAACCTCCCGTAATGAATAAAAGAAGAAAGAAGATGCTCGGAATGTGAACTGATTGGTTCCAACCAGGGTAAGAGTGCGAATGGGAATCCCGAATCCAGGCGTTTTGCGCACCTGGTAACATTACGCAGAGAGAAGGAATGAGATGAAAATAGGCATAGTTGGAAGCGGCATTTCCGGATTGGGCGCCGCCTATTTCTTAAAATCCCGCTACGGTCATGAAGTGGACGTATTTGAAAAGAACGATTACGCTGGCGGGCATACAAACACCATCGAAGTGGACGGCGGTTTGCCGGTAGATACCGGTTTTATCGTCTTTAATGAGCGAACCTATCCGGAATTGATACGGCTTTTTGACGAACTGGGCGTGGAATCGCAAGAGAGCGATATGTCATTCAGCGTAATGAACCGAAAATCGGGTCTGGAATGGGGTGGCACTGAATTTCGCACAATCTTTGCGCAAAAACGCAATCTGTTGAATCCCCGTTTTCTCGGTATGTTGCTCTCTGCGAAGC
>JAGRNC010000150.1 GCA_020440935.1 Leptospiraceae bacterium
CAGGTTCCTGAATCGATAATCGCTGCATTCTTGGATCATTACCCGGTTCAAAAATCAGATAATGATGGGCCTGTTCTGTTAGATAAAGTATATCATACCGTAGCGAAAGTTCCGGCGCCATGGCTCTTGCCCAGCCAAAGGGAGATGTATCCGTAAGCACCATGGGCGGATGGATGGCATTCTCCATGGAATCGATATCGGGGCTGGCCATCGCGGAGGCTGCGACTTGCCTCTGGCAATATCGATTGTAGGCAGCCATGTTGAATAACAGAGCAAATCGACGATCGTGCAGAGTGATTTCTTTGCCCGGAGTAACTGGAATGACCTGGTCTCTGTGAATGAGCTCCAGCCCGAGCGGTCCTTGTTCCTGCGCGGCGACGGATGGGTCAATGCAGTTGGAATCCTTGTCCTGAATGGCTGGCTCGGCAGTGACCGGCCCATCATAATGGTGCCCTCCAGGATTATGAAATGGCGGATACAGAGGACATACCATGCAACTGTAGAGCACCCAGGAAGATAGGATCGAGACTGTGATCGGAATGAGTTTCATGCAAAGTACTAGCGCAATCCTTCCAGTCTCTTGCGTGCGGTCTCCAGGATCGCAATTCTTTCCTTTGCTTCTTCGAGTTTGAGTTTTTCCTTTTGTACCACATCGGCGGGCGCATTGTCCAGAAAACCGCTGGATGAAAGCTTCTTTTCTATACCGGCAGCGGCTTTCGTTTGCTTCTCCAGGTCTTTCTCGATTCGACTCAGTTCTTTATCTATATCCAGCAATCCTTCCAGAGAAACATAGACGGAGCCGTCCGAGAAAGCTTCAAAGGCATCGGACTTTCCTGGTTCGAATTTCGGCTTAACTTCTAGCGAATCCGCAGATGCCAATCGACAGATCGCTGCTTGTTTTTCATCGATCAGTTTCTTTAGCGGCTTAGATTCGGTAGCCACAACAATGCGAATCTTTTTGTCAGGAGCAATGCCTGTGTCGGCTCGAACTGTCCGTGCCGCGCCAATGATTTCTTGCAATTGCGAAAGCAGCGCTGCCTGTTCGCTTTGAGCCTTCTTCAGTTTAATCTGAGCGGGCCAGGGTTCCCACATCAGAAACCGGGGGGCACCCGAGTCGCCGACCGCACTGCTGGTAGCGGAGGAGACAGCTTTTTTGCTCGCACTGGTGCTGGCCGACTTCTTTGCCGCGCTGCCGGTTTTCTTTTTTGCCGACTTCTTTGCTGCGGCCGGGGCTTTCGCTGCAAGTGCCCCGGTACTCTTAGAATCAATGCGAGCCAGGTAGGAGAAGATCTCCTCGGATAGTGCGGGCATGAAAGGATGCACCAGTCCCAGAATGCCTTTCAGCAGATAGAATGCGGTTTGTCTTGCGGACTCCGCCGATTCCTCTGAGATTTTGCCAAAGATTCTTGGCTTAATAAGCTCAATGTACCAATCACAAAACTGATTCCATACGAATGTATATACTTCCTCGGTGGCGATATGGAATTTAAATTCCTCCAGAGTACGCTTCATGGATTCGCTGGCCTGGTTTAGACGATCCAATATCCACAGATCCTCCGCTTCCAGAGCCAGCTTTCCGGGGAAATCGGCCACCGGAGCGAAGTCTTCGGGCAAATTCATCAGCACAAAGCGCGAGGAATTCCAGATCTTGTTCGTGAAATTCTGATACCCTTTCAATCGGCTTTCGGAATACTTCGAGTCCTTCCCTTCGGTTAACGTAGCCATCAGAAAGAAACGATACGCATCGGCGCCGTACTCTTCGATTACATCCGCCGGATCAACATTGTTACCCAGACTCTTGGATATTTTTCGGCCCTGTTCGTCGCGCATGAGGCCGTGGATGTACACTTTCTTGAAGGGCGGCTTCTTGTTGAAGTGCAACCCCAGCATGATCATCCGGGCAACCCAGAAAAAGATAATATCGTAGGCTGTTACCAGAACCGACGTTGGATAGAATTGACGATAATCATCGGTGTTTTCGGGCCATCCAAGAGTGGAGAATGGCCATAGCCCCGAGCTGAACCAGGTATCCAGGACATCTTCATCGCGCGAAATGTCTTCCGACTGACATGATTCGCATTGGGAAGGGTCGTCCATGGAAACCGTAGTGTGCCCGCAGTTAGCGCAATGCCAGGCAGGAATCTGATGGCCCCACCAGAGCTGTCGGGAGATGCACCAATCGCGGATTTCGCGCATCCAGGAAAAGTAAAGGTTAGCCCATTGCGCGGGAAAAAATTTGATTTCGTCTTTCTCTACGGCCTTAATAGCCGCTTCTGCCAGTGGGCCCGTTTTTACAAACCATTGGGTGGAAATCATGGGCTCTACAATGGCCTGCGAACGCTGCGAACGGCCTATAGACAGTGTATGCTCTTTGGATTCCCGCTGCAGTCCTAATTCTTCAAGTTTTTGCTTTATTGCTTTTCTGGCTTCGAAGCGATCCAATCCGGCAAACGGGCCGCCCAATTCATTGACTCGCGCAGATTCGTCGAATATTGTAATGCTTTCCAGATTGTGGCGCTTGCCAACTTCGAAGTCGTTAAAATCGTGCGCTGGCGTTATTTTCACTGCACCGGTGCCAAATTCTGGATCCACAAGTTCGGCATCTGCGACAATGACGATCTTTCGATCCAGGAAAGGATGATCCACTGTCTTGCCAATGAGCCCCTTGTGACGTGCGTCCTCCGGGTGGACAGCCACAGCTGTATCGCCCAGCATCGTTTCCGGTCGGGTGGTTGCGACCACGACTTCGCCCGAACCGTCGCTCAATTTGTACGCGAAGTGGTACAGCTCGCCTTTGATGCCCTCCTCGTGCTCCACTTCCAGGTCGGAAAGCACAGTATGGGCCACGGGATCCCAGTTAATCATTCGAGTATCGCGATAGATCAAACCTTCCTTGTATAGGTCGACGAAGACCTTTCGAACGGCACGGGATAGACCCTCATCCATGGTAAAGCGCTGCCGGCTCCAATCCAGGGAAAACAGCATTGTTCGTTGCTGTTCCAGGATCTTCCCGCCGTAGTGCTCCTTCCAGTCCCACACACGTTTAATAAATGCATCGCGGCCCAGTTCGTGCCGGCTGAGGTTTTCTTCTTCTTTGAGGCTCTTTTCTACCCGGCTTTGCGTGGCGATTCCAGCATGGTCCATACCGGGAAGCCAGAGGGTGGGGCGTCCCAGCTTGCGCGCCGTTCGAGTAAGTACATCCTGGATGGTTTGATCCAACGCATGACCAACATGCAATGTGCCAGTCACATTGGGCGGAGGTATGACAATGCAAAATGGTTCTGCGTCCGGATCGGTGGCGCCTACTGATTCGCCAAATTCGGGCGCAAATGCATTGTGAGATTCGTATAATTCGTACCAGCGCTTTTCAATTCCGCGCGGATTGTATTTTGAATCGAGCTCCAGAGCCATAATCCAGCGTCCTGTTTTTGGCTCTGCGGAAAACCCTAATTCAACGGATGCAGACAAAAAGAAGATGGGCTGTCAGTGATCTAACGGGAGCTACGGGCGAATTAATTCTCTGAGCCGGGTTTATTCATGGGCTCCGCCACCGGCGGTACCTGAGTCTGCGGCTTACTCGTCTGGGTTTCGCCCCGCTCCGATTCGGATTTTTCGACCGTATCCGAGTCGTTCATGGTCTGGGATTGGCGGATGATCTCTTCCGGGTTAGCACATTCGCCGTTTCCCGGCTCCAGGGCATGCAGCATTCGCTTTTGATTCAGGGTCCCGTCTTCCTGGACATAATCTCTTCCGAAATAATGCCGTTCACCCTCATAATAATTATGGGCCGGGTCGCAAGGATCCATGTCCGGTTCGCCAAAGATCCACTGACAGGAAAATGTCTGCAGGCAAGCAAGCATTGCGCAGAGCATTGTTATTCGATGAAGAGACGGCATTCTGCCTTCAAGATCGGTTTGAAAATCAGGCCAGTCGATCGAAATTCTGACCCAGAAACTGGTTCTTGATTTCCTGGCGAAGACCGGACGGACTGTACAGGTCGAGGACGTCTTCCGGGTAAATTGATTTAAATCGTATTTCGCGACTGCTTACGGGCTGGACCGGCTCCACAGGATCCATTCTTCCCGTGGGCTGCACGTAAGCGAATTCGCCGGGGATTCGCGAAATATTCTGTAGTCCGGAGACCATGGTATTTATATTATCGATCAGTACTCCAGGGTACTTAGTGTTTCTGCAGTGTTTTTCGTAAATTTGCAGTCGTCCGAATTTGGAAGAAAATGCCTGAATTACCAGATCTTGAATACATTCTGCCGCGTTTGCGCGAACCACTGGTGGGCAAGCAACTGGAGAAGATCGAGATATTTGAGCCAGTGGTCTACCGGAACCTCACCGGCTTGCAGGATTGGAATCCGGAACTCGTAACTTCGGTTTTTCGCCGCGGCCCGTTTCTTGTTCTGGAGCTCGAACAAACCCATCTCGTAATCCATCCCATGCTTGCCGGACGATTTGCTTTCAACGGAAAGAAGAAGGCAGCCACTGCAATTCGATTTGCGTTTTCTGATTTCTATCTGGACTTCATTGACGACAAGAAGATGGGCAAGGTGTATCGAGCTCGAAAGGAACAGTTGGACCAGATTCCTGGCTACAAGAAGCAGGGCGTTGATCTATTATCAAAAGAATTCACGGAGGAATATTTTCGCAAGCAGGCCGCGAAGTATCGCAAACAGGCCCGCGTATTCTTGATGGACCAGTCGATTCTGAGCGCCATTGGAAACGCCTATGCCGATGAAATACTCTTTGAGGCCATGATTCATCCCAAAACTCGCATGAACCAGTTAACGGAAGAGCAGATTCTGGGTTTGTATCGGGCCATTGGCATTGTGCTACGCGAATCGATTCGAACCATTGAAGAGCAAAAGCCTGAACTGGATCAGAAATACCGGGAGCATGTAAAGGTTCGAAATCGAAAAGACCAGCCGTGCCCGCGATGCGGTAGCCGCATCCGGAGGGCCAACGTTCTGGGCTATGATTCATTCTTTTGCCCAACCTGTCAGCCGGATGGTGGAAGAGGATTCGTGGACTGGAGCAGTCTGGAAAAACGGGACGGTGGAAGTTGAATCAGGCCCGAAGGAGTTCCCCGTTCCTGGCTGCCCTGGCTCTGACAGCAGCGTTCGGTTTGTTGGGCTGTGCGAAACAGGCGCGCAACGGTCCTGTGGATCGTAGCGATGTTCCCCTGCGAATTGAAGAACTAACAAAGCACATTCGTGTGGTGCAGGATGGAAATTACTGGGGCGCAAATTCGGTATACTATGTGTCGGAGGAGGCCATTTTTTTTCTGGATGCCACCTATTTGCCGCAGACCGCAGGCCGGATGATCTGGAAGTCCATGACACAGGGTTACGGAGAATTTCAGGGAGTATTGATTTCAAGTTATCAAGTGCATCGCACGGGAGGGCTTGTTGCCTTTCATCAACAGGAGATACCTGTGCTTTCCAGTGTGGCCACCGAAAACCTGATCCGGCAGCGCTGGCTGGCAATGGATGCACGAATGGGACTCTTTTCTAGCTGGCCGCATCCACCCATGCCATTAATCAGTCGCACCATTCGAAAGAGCGGAACCATGTTCAACGGCAAGGTGCAGGTGCTAATGATGCCGCCTGGTTACGCTCCAGGTAATCTAGCATTCTATTTTCCGGAAGAAAAGGTACTGTATGCGGGAAGCATGCTTTCCATACCGCTGTTCTACGACGAAGATGTAAACCTTTCCGAGTTACGCCGCTGCATTCGAATTCTTAAGAAGAAAGACATTCGATATATTATTGCCGGTCATGGCGATCCAATCCAGGGGCCCGACTTTCTCGACCGAATGGACGCTTACCTGATCGAATACGGAAGAAGTAGATAGAGTGGAGTATGGCTTGTAGAAGCTTGCCCGGCCCGGGATCGACAGAATCATTTCTCTTTTATTCGCAGATGAAGCGCCTTCATGGCCATGGTTGCGTACGCTCCCCTGGGAAGACTGAAGTTCACGTCGTAACAAAGCTTACCATTGTTCAGCGAGTCCTTTCGAACGTTTTCCATGGTTAGCTCGGGCTGGCACCAGATGGGTCGCTGGTGACTTTTCAGGAAGGCGCTGCGTAAATAGCGCTTCTCGAGGCTATCTCGGTTAATTTCGAGAATTTCCAGGAGCCGATCTTCCCAGCTTCGCATCTGTTCGCAGATGGAGCCCTCGGCGATAGCAGGCTGTCCCGGACCGATTAAATGATACTGGCAGCGCTTCCACGATTCAACTTCCTGATTGGCGCGTATGGGGAAAGCTAGATCGCCGGTCTTTGTCTTAATATCAACAGTTTGCACCCCGCTTCGCGAATTCTTATCACGAATGGCCCGCGCCAGACATTCATTAAAAATCCAGCTCTGCAAGGCCGAAAACCCCATGCTGAGT
>JAGRNC010000151.1 GCA_020440935.1 Leptospiraceae bacterium
GTAGTTTTCAAAATGATCGCCTACAATATGGATTACAAAGAACTTGTCGCCCCGTTTTACCAGAACGCCTGCATGCGAAAGCTCGATCTTTTCCGGAGAAAGATC
Source organism: Leptospiraceae bacterium (assembly GCA_020440935.1). Lineage (GTDB taxonomy): Bacteria > Spirochaetota > Leptospiria > Leptospirales > Leptonemataceae > UBA3465. The sequence goes on from JAGRNC010000151.1 coordinate 106, forward strand.
CACGATCCGATCGCTCATGAAGCTATTTCCATTTCTGAAAACCAGATCACCATTCTCCAGATGTGCATTACTCAATCTTACAGGGATTACGCGCGGAGTTTGCCAGTAAGGTAGCTCAAACACCGCCAGGTAGGCTCCCCCCAGTAATAGAAGGAGCGCCAGAGGTATCCAGTATAGCGGTCTGATCTTTGGCATGGATCTAAAAGCGATTGAATTATGGCTCGGAATCGTCCATGGAAGGCTCTTCGGGCTCGTCTTCCGAATCCTCGTTTCCGCCTTTTTTCATTTCCACTTTCCAGATGCCTTCTTCGCGTACCAGGTCCATGGGCTTGGACTTGCCTTCCGGGGCGCATTGTGCTTTATCGCCCTGGATTTCGCATTTCATGCTCTGAAGCTCTTTTTTGGCTTCTTCAAACTTCGCCGCCTGTTCCTCTGTGCGGGCCATCTTCATCATTCCCACAATCAATGGAAGCAGCAGATGCGTTTTTTCTGTGGAGTATTCTTTGGCCATCTCCAGATCGCCGTCGATCAAAGCCACAGTGAAGTTAATTGCAACGGTTTCGGGACTTTGTTCGGCACGAAACAGCGCCTGGGTTTTTTCCTGCAGGTTCGCCACAACGTCGGAACGATCCAGGTTCACTTTCCAGGACCAGCCAGATCGCTCTAGAACTAAATCAGAACCATCGCTCAATCGGCACAGGCTTTCCGACTCTCCCATGAAGCATTTCTCAACGCTTAGTTTATCCAGGTAATCGGCACCGGCTTTGGCAGCGGGATTTTTGGATTCCTCTTTTAGCTTCTTCAATACTCTGGATATTTCCTGGCTCTTCTCTGAGGAGGAATCTACTACCAGTTCGCTAACATTCCCGTCACCGGATTTGAGGGATTCAATAAAATCCTTCGCCGGAGGTTCGGGGTTGGGTCCAAAGGTTATGGTGGCACATCCGGCCAGCAGCGAGAGAATAGCCAGTGCAGTGAATGATCGTTTCATCGGGACGGTCCAGTTGTTGAATTTGTTCAATATTTCTTTGTAGCATTGCCAGAAAGCGCAATAGCTACTCCAGGGATGGCTGCGTTGGCAGGATGGCAATAAAAAAAGCCTGCCGTTACCGGCAGGCTTTTTGCATTAGAGACGAATAATTCTAATTATTCTTCGCCTTCGTCTGCGGGCTGATCACCGCCACCGGGGCCGGCTTTCTTGAAATCAACCTTCCATTTTCCGTCTTCTTTTACCAGGTCAATCTTCTTGTTTTCGCCTTCTGGAGCGCATTTTGCAGTGTCGCCATCAACTTCGCACTTGATTTTATCAAGAGCGGCCAGAGTTTCTTCCATTTTCTTTTTTTGCTCTTCTGATTGGCTGTCTGCCTGGCTGGCAGTCATGGCTGCAATAAGGCCTACGATTTTATGGGATTTTTCGGTGCTGAGTTCTTTTGCTTTTTCAACATCGCCCTTGATCAGAGCAGTCATAAAGCCTTTGGCTGCATCTTCGGGAGTGTTGCCGCCGCAGCTGGCCAGTGCCAGGGTGCTGAGCAGAGCGATCGCAATAGCGAATTTTCTCATGGGATACCTCATTCAATGTTTCTTGTCCGACACCATCGTCGGGTGCAGGCGATTGGAAGCCAGAAATCAATTCTGTAAAGCGAAAAATTGATTTCTCATTGCATCCTGGAGGCTGTGTAACAGCCTTCCGCCGTGGCCCTGGATAGCGCAAAGAAAATCTCGATTCCGGAATTCTGGGAAATCACATATCGCACGGCTGGCCCGGTTTCGCGGTTGTTTGCCCTACTGGTGGATACAATTCTAATCTATTTGATCCTCACGCTTTTGTTTATCGTCATTCTTATGACCCTTGCCTTCGCCGGAGGCAATGCCGAGGAGCTACAAAAGGTTTCGCTTTTCTTTCAGTTCCTAATGTTCTTTGCCGTCTTCTGGGGCTATTTTCTAATCTTCGAATATTTCCTTCGCGGACGCACCCCGGGAAAGATGCTGCTAGGCCTGCGGGTAATCTCTTTACGCGGTACCGGACTGAATGCTAGTCATTCTATCATTCGAAACATGGTCCGAGTGGGAGATATGTATCCCTTTCTGTTCCAGGCTAGTTTCTTCTTTGTACCTTCCTATTTTGTGGCCGGATTTTTTCTTTTTCTCACCGGAGCATCCTTTCGCAGGCTGGGCGACATAGCTGCCGGAACCATGGTTGTGCGGGAGCATTCCAATAGAATGGCCACGCGAAGAATGCTGGAAGCGGCCCGGGTGGAGACGGAAGGTATTAGGCCTCTGGCTTCCCTCACTCCAGCCCTTATGCGGGCCATCCACGAGTATGCGGTGCGTCGCTCTACAATGAACTCGGTGATTCGGAAGGATCTTGCCGATCGATTTGCTCCGCAGATCGCAGTGCACTTTCAGATGAAACGCTCCTTTGAGAATAACGAACAAATGATGCTGGCTTTCTATTCCTATCTCTTCGCCTCAAGCAACCCGCTTGGCGTGGACAGAAGCGTATTGCTTTGATGGCGCCCATGCCTAATCGAAGTGCGCATCGCGAAACCCCATAGATTACGCTTGTTAATCCTGTACCAAATGTACGGCAACGGCTGCTAAAGAGATAATTGTTGGAGCATGTACCATTCGTACACCAGATATGTAGATTGCGCCATGCGACACAGAACTCTATTTTGCACTTCGCGTTCTATTGTTTTGTCCAGGCTTTTCTGGCCGAGTCAGTCTCCCCCGGAAGAAATTCTCGACCTGCAGTGAGCGACGGGCTCCACAATCGCGGACCTTTGCCAGCCTATGTGCATTTTTTGACTAACTTTCATTGGTTTCATCTAAATTCGCTTGTCCTCCTTACCTGCTTTCGCGCTCGCTAAGTAAAAAGAATTCGGTGGGCAACATGATGTTGGAGCGACGAGTGCTTGGAAGCTTTCTACTGGCGTGGAGTTTCTGGAACTTTCCCTGGAGTGTTTCTGTTTTTTATCTGATATCCGATGAGTTAAATCGCCAGTGGTTTCTTGCCGCTGGCTGCCTCCTGGTCTGGGGCATTGCTGCGCTGGTCTTCGTACCAGTAGCACTGGCTATCTGTCGATCAGTGCGCATTGCTGCACATGCGGAATCTGAATTGGTCTCGTCGGAAGAGGAATCCATTCGGGCCTGCTATGCAATCCCCATGCGACTATCTGTCGTATTCGGTATACTGTGGTTGGGCGCTAGCCTGGCTGTTTATCTTTGGTGGACAACAATCATGGGTGGGCTAAGCGCTGCCAGCATTTGGATTGGTGGCATAGCCGGGACCATTTGTATTGTTTTTTTGCACGAGGGCCTGCAGCATGTGGCCATTCGTCCCACGGCTGTGGCGCTCACCAACGCTTATCGCGGTTTGCATTTTCCGGGCAAAGAGCCCGGAATTGCTCGTCGATTTTTCCTGCCATTTGTGGCCTTCATGGTCGGCTACAGTATTTGGATGGGCGGACTCGGATATTACACCGGCGTTCGTGGAATGATTGCTGCAAAGAAGCAGTCTATGGAGTCCAGGCTTGCAGGAGCGCCGAGTGATTTTGGAGAAATGGAATCGGCGCAGGAAATCAATCGAGGAAAATCCCCGGTCAGTCCGCTCTTCTGGTGGAATGGCCGACCGACCGCTGAAGAGAAGGAGGCGGTAGAACGCATTCGCTCTGCCAACATCAACGGATCCGGAATCATGGTCGGCTATGACAATCGCAGCGAGCTGGTGGTTGGAATTCGAAAGATCGGTCCGCGCACCATCGCAGATACCGAAGCTGTGGACTTTTCCAGTGAAGGCCTCATTGCCTTCTGGCCCTGGCTCGGGGTATTTGTAATTGGTGGATTTCTCGCCACTGGCCTGCTGGGGGCCACCTTTTCATCCATGTTAAGGCGATCGATTCTTCGAGTAGGGGATGTGACTCGAGCGCTGGCGCAGGGGCAAGCGCCGCAGCTAACCGGATTGGAATCGGACGACTCTGTTAGTCGAATGAGCTGGAGTTTAGCTGGAATGTTTTCGCGGCTTTTTTCGCTTTTCGGTTCGAACCACACTGCTCTGCAAAATGCAGTGGCCAGTTCCGCCAATCTGACCGAGGGGGCACGAAAACTCGATTCGATGGCACAGGAACAGGCCGATCAAGTGCGTTCATCCGTGGCCGAAGTTCGGGATGTAGTCAAGGGCATCGGATTTGTGGCAGATAAAGCCGGTAAGCAATCCGATCTTGTCCAGCGGACGGTTCTTCAGCTAAGTGCCCTGGAAGGCTCCACTAGATCGTTTCTCGAGATGGCGTCCAACCATGAGGCCACCGGGCAACAATCGGAAAAGGGAGCGGCAGTAGCAAGCGAGGCATCGTCCCGTAGTATTAGCCAGATTGAGTCATTAATTCTGGAGATGCGCAATGTGCTTGAGTCGGCCCGAGTTATTAATGATATCGCCCAACGCACGAATCTATTGTCTTTGAATGCGGCCATCGAGGCCAGTCGCGCAGGCGAATTTGGAAAGGGCTTTGCTGTAGTGGCCGAAGAGATTTCACATCTTGCGGAGGCTTCCAATACAGCCGCACGCTCTATTGAAGAAAAGACACGAAGCACTTCTACGAAAATGCAAGAAAGCTTGTCAGAATTAGAGACAGTGTCGGCAGCCATTCGCTCGCTGGCCGCCATGGCCGCGGATTATCGGACAAACAGCGAAGATCTCAGTCAAAAGGCGCAGTCCAATGCGGGGTTAATCGCCAATATCGCAACATTCTTTGGGGAATTGAAATCCATGAGCCAGGATATCCTGGAAGTTCAGAACGATCAAACGCATAGAGCCAATACGGTAGGAGCTGCCCTGGATCGAATAGAAGCAACCACCGTTGATTGCAGGGACCTGGCGCGAAAAATGAGCGAGGAACTACAAGGGTTTACTCAGGGATTGCAGGGAATGCAATCGGACTCATCGAGGTTTCAGCAATCCATGGGCTTGGAGCAGACATCCGCGGTCTAGCCTGGCCCCTGGCTAGCAGAAAAGTATGTCTCTTTTGGTAAATTTGACCAAAGTATGACTCCCTATTTCCCCCGGTTCGGGCACTGTACTCGCAAAATATTTTGATTGGAACCTGCGTCTGACTTGACCTTTATCGAGCCGACGGAGCTCTCAGATTTCCCAGCAAAATATATGAATTCGCTTAGGTGTTTTTTCTGTAAGTTTGAGCGGCCAATTTTCCTTTCTCGGACGGGCTCAGATTATTTGCCAAAGCGATATGCCCGGCTGACGAGCGTAGCGGCGGCCTGTGTCTTTTTATTTAGCTGCGAACTTGCTCGAATCGATCGTTATGACCCGGGCATTTCATTCAATTTCAGTTACATTCTCGGAATCCTTCTAGCCGGGTGCGTCACTCCAAACCGCATCGCCTTTGCCAATCCCGCCGATGGGGACTATGAGCTGTTTACTATGAATGAAGATGGCTCGGATGTAATCCAGCTGACAAATAATGCTTTTACGGATACGTTTCCGAGCTGGAGTCCAGACGGGAAACAGCTAGTCTTTCAATCCAGTCGTACGGGAGTTCAGGGATTCTACTTGATCAATGCGGATGGAACAAATGAGCGTCCGCTGCTAGTCGATTCAAATGCAAACCAGGATCCTGTCTTCGCTCCTGATGGCAGGGGCATCTATTTCGATTCCAATCGTAACAGCGGTTCTCTGGATATCTTCTATCTGGACCTTTCCACCTCTTCGCTCACGCAGTTGACCAACACTGCGGGTGCCTATGACAATTATTCCCCTTCGGTAAGTCCAGGCAGCGACTATATTTATATGGTAACCACTTCGCTGGGCAACGACGATATTGCCCGAATGAATTTTGATGGAAGCGGTTTCTCCATGATTGTAACCGATTCCTTTACTGACACGGAGCCTTCGGTGGCGCCGGATGGATCGTATTTTGTTTTTACAGCGGATCGGGATGGAAATCAGGAGATCTATACTGCGGCTCCGGATGGTACAGGACAGACTGATTTCACGAACAACGCCGCCAATGATAATGATGCATCCTTTAAGTCCGATGGTACTCGAATCGTTTTCTCTTCTGATATGAATCCCAGCGATCTGGAGATTTACACGATAGCGCCGAATGGGAGCGGGCTTACAATGCTCACAAACAATTCCATAATCGACAACAACGCGGCATGGTCCTGCCAGTAATCCATGGTTAGAATGCGGCCATTGCCAGTTGCGCGAGCGCGATGCGATTATTTTTCCGGTAATTGATCAATTCGTGACATCTGTCATTCTTGCTCCA
>JAGRNC010000152.1 GCA_020440935.1 Leptospiraceae bacterium
GCTGTAATCTTCATTGGAATGATAATGCAGGAGCGTGATCGATAAAGATCCGGCTTTTCGATGGCCAGTAGTTCGGGGCTTTCGCCAAAGTCTTCGACGAAGAGCGGCTCTCCATTCTCCATTACCTTGGCCGACAGATCAAATGTGTACAACGACTCATCGGGCGAATACTCGCCCTGCCGTGCCACTACTTCCAACTCGCCCGAGCTGTTCGTCAGTAAAAAGCTTGCCCGACCAGCCTTCAGATCTTCGCAGATTACATGCAGCACATTCGAGAATAGCTCCTGAATCGAATGCGCCTCTACAAGAATTCGCGCTACAGAATGCAGACTGGTAACTTCGCGGAGTTTTTTCTCCAGCTGTTCATTGGTGCTCTGCAAATCGTCGAGGAGCATGCGCCGCTGCAACGCGATGGCCACCGAATCGCTGAAACTTTCAAAAATCTCAAGATCCTGCTGGGTAAAATCGGCTCGATCGATTGTGTTGAGTACTTCGATAACACCGATTACGCGATCGCTAACAATGAGCGGACAGGCCATCAGGTTTCGTGTTACATTCTGCGCTACTTCATCTACCTTCTTGAACAAACGCGGATCGTTCTGCGCATCGTTGACAATAATTGATTTTTGCTCTCTTGCGCAAAGCCCCACAATGCCCTGCCCCTGCGGGATGCGCATACCTCTGAGCTGGGTTTGTTCGCCGGAGATAACGTCGAACACCATTTCGCCGGTGGATTCGTCGTTTAGAAAGACGCTGGCGCTTTCGGCATGAATCACTCGACGAGCGCTTAACAGGACGACCTGAATCATCTCGTTGAGTTCTCTGGAGGAGTTGATTACGTTGGAAACCTCCAGGACCGTTTTGAGCTGGTAGCCGGCTTCTTTAACCTTTTGATTTAGATGCGCATTCTCCAGAAGCAAAAGCAGACTACTTTTGAAGTTCAAACGCAGGTTGGGCGAATCAACGTAGCTACTTTTTAGCAGAATGGCAAACGTCGCGGCAAAATTCCGTACCAGGTTGAGGTCGTTATCATAGAACTTGGGAAAGTAAAGCGGGTTACGCAGAACCATTGCTCCAATCTCGCCATCCTGCGATGAAAGAACTATACATAGAGCGGCATCCGGGCCGATTGTTTCGTCCGGCTTTAAATCTTCCGCAGAGGCTTCTTGTTCCGGTATGATGTTAACGCTGCTTCGCTTCTGCAGGCAATGGCGCGCCAGTTCTTCCGATTCCGTTGACAGCAAATCCTCCCGGAACGGAAAGAGCTGACCGTCCTGACGGTACAGATAGAGGTTGCCTTCTCCGGCGCGCACCATGCGACACGCTTCATCCAGGGCGAGCTCCAGGATGTAGTCCACTTCCGGATTGCGGCTAATCGTTACATAGCCGCTGCCGGTACGCTGCAGTAGAGGCTGACTCAACTCATGGCACCTCGAATATGTTGTACAATCCCGGACGCATCGTACAATTCGATGGGTCGGTTGCCGGCGAATTCGATTGCGGCAGGAACCACATCGCCCACCGTCATGAATACTCCGCGCTGGGCGCCTCGCTCTTTCATTGTTTCGTGAAACTCGCGGATCTGATTTTCGGTAACGGGGGCCAGGTCTCTTTGTAAATAAAAGAGCGCATAAAACCTTCGGTTGGCCCGCTTGATCGCATCGGTCTCGGAGACCAGCGATTGAATGGCCACGTCCTTTTGCATACTCAGCTGATTGATCGAGAATCCCATATTCTCTATGATCTTACGAACGATAGCTTCGAACTGAGCCCCGGAAGCGATCATGAAATCCTTAATGGAATCGTCGGTGCGAAATTCCGAATACTGCTTTAACTTGGAAGCGACGTCGCGATAATCCGCCTTCATGGAATGAATTAATTCCCAGTGCTCGATAGCGGTATGCATATCCCGGTTCAGTTCCGCCGCCGCAGCCGCCATATAATGAAGCTGCAGAAACATGTCAGAGTTCTTCTCAACAAGCTTGATACCTTTCTGGAATTCCGCCACAGCCTGCAGGTACGATTTTTGATCCATTAGAACCAGGCCGCGCGTCATGAGTACCCTGGGCTTCAGAGCGTCATCTTTCATCGCTTTGTCCAGAGCCTTTAAGGCGCCGTCGGAATCCTGCAAGAACCGCAAAGTCAATCCCAGGTAATAATGTGCATTGGTATCCGAAGGGGTCAGCTGAGTGGCCGTTTGCAAGGAGCTCTTTGCCTCATGGTAATTGTTCATCTGAAAATGCGCCTGTCCAAGAGCCGCCCAGGAATCGCCATGACCCGGGTTCAGTCGTGTTGCCTGCGTAAGAAACTTGATGGCCTTGGGTTGCAATCCCCCACGCTGAAAGAGCTTCCCTACTTCGTAGTAGTTCTGATAATTATCGGGCTCCAGCTGGGTAAGAATCAGGTATTCGTTCTTGGATTCTGTATAATTGCCCATCGAAAGCAAGCAATCCGCAAGTTTCTTTCGCACTTCGGCTTCAGGAACATCAGGCGAGAACTTTGCGACCTTGATGCATCGCCGATAGTTCAAAACGGCGTTGCTGTAATCGCCGGTCTTCTGATGGCTTAGACCCAGCAAATAAAGAGCCTTCATGTTGCGGTCTTCTTTTTCAAGGATCCGATTCAGTAGAACGATGGCATCTTTGTATCGGCCCCGACTGATCAGATTTTCGATCTCTTCAATCTTCTTGGGACCGGCCATGGATACTACGAAGTAGTAAGCGCCGATGAATATGAACAATGCCAGACCGGCCAGTATGATATAGGATGTGAGGGTCACTCTAGAGCAAGGGGACGGTAAAAAGGGAACGGACGCAACCAGTTTTAGAATGGGCCCGCGCAGCAGTTTTCCCGGTACTGCTGGCCTGGAAGATACCCCTGCCTGCCTTTTGAAAAATCCTTGAACGGTTCCGAAGCACTAAAATCTTGACTCATCTGACCGGGGGCGTAGCTCAGTTGGGAGAGCGTTAGAATGGCATTCTAAAGGTCAGGGGTTCGATCCCCCTCGTCTCCACATCAATCCTTCGATGGACAAATCTCCCATTGTTTGCTATTTTGTCGGCAACGTGGAATCCACGGGAGAGAAGTATGGCAGTTCGAAAAATCCTCAGAATCGGCGATCCGCAGTTGCGGCAGAAGTCCGCCGAAGTACCGGTAACGGAAATCCGGTCCTCCGAAATCAAGAAGCTCATCCGCGACATGTACGATTCCATGGAGGCGGCCGAGGGCGTCGGTCTGGCTGCTCCGCAGATCGGAGTTCTAAAACGAGTGGTTGTGGTGGGTTTCTACCGATCAGAGCGCTACCCCGAACTCAAAAACGGTATTGAACACCGAGTTCTCATCAATCCTGAAATCGAAGTCCTGGATTCTCCAAAAGTGGGGTTCTGGGAAGGCTGCCTTTCTGTGCCAGATATGCGTGGCTACGTAGAACGCCAGAGAAAGATCCGGCTCAAATTCTACGATGAGAAAGAAGAATTCCATGATGAAATCATCGAAGGCTTTGATGCGGTGGTCTATCAGCATGAATGCGATCACCTGGACGGCATCCTGTATGTCGATCGGCTAGCCGATCCCACTATGTTTGGCTATAACGATGAACTGGATATGGCCGACCGCAAGGCAGGAAAAGAACCTCCGCAGGTGGCCTGAAGCCCGTCCGACCCTGAATGCCTTCTACCAGAGAATTCCCATTCCAGGAGGATCAACCGAATGCGATTATTCCAGACACTACTGATCATCGGAGCTTCTCTGATTCTGTCATCGCCGGTTTCTGCCGAAAAGGTGCAGACTAATTGTACATTTAAAGGAATCCCACTGCACGGAAAAGTGAAGGTAGTGGATTCCTTTCCGGACATCAAAGTGAAAGTGGTGACCAGCTTTCCCGATCTAAAAGTTAAGACCGTGGATTCTTTCCCGGACGATTGCGGGGAATGGAAGTTTGTAGATTCTTTTCCCGATTTTAAGATTCAGTATGTCCAGTCATTCCCGGACATCAAAATTCAAATGGTAGAGTCCTTCCCGGGTCTGCCGTAGTCCCGGGCTGAACGGCAAAGAACAGCCCGAGATTCGGCTTATCGGCCATGGAGGGATGGTGAAATCCCATCCACTGTGCTCACTCGATTATTCGCCTTTCAGCTTCTTGGTGATTTCGTCGAAGAAAACCACTCTCCACTGTCCATCCTCGCCTTTTTCCATTTCCACAACGCGAGGCTCTTCATCTTTCAGAGAGATTCTAACTTTGGCAGTGTCGCCCTCTTCAGAAACGAGCTCGATATCTGCGTCGCAGTCTTTACCGCCCTTGTTGTTGGCGATTTCCTGTTGCATCTTTTGCTCCATTTGAGCAAGAATCTGAGGCTTCATCGCTTCAAACTGCGCCTTTGCAGCTTGATTGTCGGCCAGACCGCGGGCTTCCAGGGCAGCATCCATGGTTCGGTTCATGAATTCATCCAGGTCGAAGTATTTCATGAATTCCTCATGATTGCCTTTGCAAGCAGCATCCTGAAGCGCCTCGGCTGTGGACACTGGTCCGGATCCGCCCTTGCAATAGGCCAATGAAACAGTCAGAATTGCAGCGATAAGTAACGATGTCTTTTTCACTCATTTTCTCCTTTGTTGTTCTTACGCGGGCCAGAATCTGATCGGATGGCCAGCGCACCGCAGGATTATAAGGAGGGGCGGCCAAAGGTCAATCAGAATCGAGAATTGGGTGTTTCGCCGCACAAAGACCATCCGACGGCCCTTGGAATCAAGCCGATCCAGCCCAGCCGCTTTCAGTGGGCATCTGGAGTTTCGGCGGGTTTCTTTACTGGTAGCCGTAACCGATATCCGCATATTGGACGAATCTATGGGTATGGAACTTTGGACTTACTCGGGGCTGGCTTTTCTGGGTGGACTCATTCTGAATCTAATGCCCTGCGTACTGCCGGTACTGTCCTTAAAGATCTTCCATTTAATGAGCTTATCGGGGGAGAGTCGTAAGAAGCTGTTCCTCTATACCGGCGCCTACGCGGCCGGCGTAATTGTATCATTTTTGGTTCTAAGCGGGCTGCTGCTCGCCCTGCGCGCGGCCGGCCAACAACTGGGCTGGGGTTTTCATCTACAATCCAGCGGATTTCTGGTCTTCATGATTCTCTTCCTATCGCTCTTTGCATTGAATCTGCTGGGAGCTTTCGAAATTGGATTATCGCTTACCAGCATTGCCGGTCCCGATCTCAAGCCAAGCCATGAAGGAAAGGCCCTGGGGTCCGCATTCTTGAGCGGAGTTCTTGCGACGGTGGTTGCCTCTCCCTGCACTGCCCCTTTTATGGGCTCCGCGGTAGGATTCGCGCTTTCCCAAACAGCAGCGACTACGTTGGTCATATTCTTTTTTCTTGGCCTGGGCCTGGCATCCCCCTTCCTGCTTGCCGGGCTGTTTCCGTCCGTTTTGAGGGTCTTTCCCCGGCCGGGCGCCTGGATGCTTCGATTGAAGCAACTACTGGCCTTTCCGCTCTTTGCCACTGTGGCATGGCTGCTCTGGGTGCTGGGAAACCAGACTTCGGTGGATGGCCTTGTTCTGGCCCTTTTTTCGGTGCTACTGGTGGCGCTAACCGCGTACCTGTACGGATCGTTTCTTCAGCCATTCGCGCATCGCTGGTCAAGCTACTCGGCCAGTATAGTTGCCCTTTTCGCGCTCAGCGGCGCGGTCTACTCGGGGGCATTGGCGGCAAAGAATCAAAGCCCTGCCAGCCTGCGTCCTGGAACGGTAACAGAAGTTCCCGATTACAAGCCGGGCCAATGGCTGAATTACGACCCCGCGCTGGTTGATCGTTTCCGCCGCTCTGGCGCGGCCGTTCTGGTAGATTTTACGGCTGACTGGTGCCTGAGCTGCAAAGTAAATGAGCGAACGGTGCTGGATACCGAACATATTCGACAGCTCTTTGTGAAAACGGGCATCGTACTGTTCAAAGCCGACTGGACCAATGAAGATCCCGTGATCTCGGAAGAACTGGATCGCCTGGGTCGCAATGGAGTGCCCGTATATGCCCTCTATTATCCTGGCGCATCGGAACCGACGCTGCTTCCAGAATTACTGACGATTTCAATTATGGAAGATGCACTGCAACCTCTGGTAAAATAGCCCGGGCTTTGCACAAGACCATTGGTCGGCAGCCATTGCAGCTAGAGCCATTAACGCTATTGTAATGAATCAACAACGTTACTACTGCACATTTCTGAATCTTAAGGACAAACTCGTGGCCTGCCTGGGCGATGGGCCGGAAATAGAACAAAGAAAGCGTAGCTTTCTGGAATGCGGCGCCATCGTAGATCATCTCCAGGCGGTGGATGG